>CAZBFX010000012.1:6442-16129 GCA_964491325.1 uncultured Candidatus Peribacteria bacterium | reverse complement strand
GAGTGAGATCCTTCAACTTCGTTCCATTTCATTACACTTCGTTCAGGATGACGCAGTTTTATTATTTATCATTCATATGTCTCTTCTCTCGCTTATCAAAACACACAGCTATCACCTCGTCTCGGGGTTGAAAGCTCTTATCGGTCTGATAATCCTCCTTTCGCTCTATACCCTTATCGATCCATCGAAGGATACCGCTGTCGCACTGGGCGGTGCGATGGTGGGCGTCTTTCTCATGGTATGGTGAGCGTCATTCTTCGCCTTCCGATGATGGAAGCAGTGGTCGACGCATCCGAGTCAGCTCACAAATACTCGTCGTCATAGTATCTTGGTCGAGAGTTATCAGTTGTCGCTACTCTTCGGTATTTACTGTCTCATCAATGTGATCCTCCTCCTCAATAAAGCACGAAACCGTCGACTCGGAGCCTGACTCTTTGTTGTCTTCTTGGTATTGCAGTCGTTCTTGATATCGTCGTCGAGTAAGGAATAAAGATTCCATTGCGTCATTGCGAAGTAGCGTAGCGGATGAAGCAATCCAAAAAATTAGATAATGGATTGCTTCACTGCGTTCGCAATGACGCAAATTGCACACGTTTATTTTAACTTTCCATCATCTCATGACACAAATAACAACATCTGACGACAAGCACGACGAGCATGATCATCACGAGCATGATCATCATCGTCATGATGGTGACGACTGTGACAATGATCACTTTCTCCGTCCAGATATCGACTACATCATGCACAATTATGATAACAATCCTGATGAGATGACGGATGCGATCTGTAGGCAGCTCGAGACGGTCTATGATCCAGAGTTTCCGCTCGTGGATATCTTTACCCTCGGTCTCGTCTATAGTATCGTGATCGACTATGATGAGCATATCGTCGATATTGTGATGACCTATACGACACCCGCTTGTCCCGAGGGAGAGCTGATCCAGACCTTGATGAAGAATGCGATCACTGCCAAGTTTCCTGCTTTTACCGTGACGATACAAGTGACCTTCGATCCGATGTGGTCGCTCGATAGCATTAGAGATCAGGATCTCAGGAGGATGTTTGAGTAATTATATCTTCTGTTGTAATATGAGGAAAACGCTTCGCTGAGACCATACTTTGCATTCGCTTCACGAGACCTTGCCCTTGATGCAAAAGTAGGCAAAAGATCAAGACACACGCGAGGCCTGTACAGATTGTTATTGATAGTTGAGGATACGAAGCTTACTCCTTGCACTAAAGTACTTCCTTTGGTCGCCCTAAAGGGTCCCCGTCGTTCGCTGACGAGGAGGAGGTTGTTATTGATGTTACAGTTACACGTCGACTCGCAGTTTGTGTGTCACAATTTTGTTTACCATTTTCTTTTGTTATTTTTATCTCTCTTGTGAGATATACTATCTCGTAATTTAAAAACTTCTCCTCGGAGAAGTTTTTTAGAGACGCATTATATGTAGATTATACTTTTGCTTTCTTCTTCACTGTCGCTTTTTTTACGGCCATCTTTTTCGCTACGACCTTCTTCGTGGGCGTTTTTATAGCAAGTTCTTTGGTTATGGTACTTGTTTGTTTCTTGAGTTGTCTGAGTGTCGATTTCACTCTTTTCACGATCTTCTTTGCTTTACGAGGACGGAATGATTCTATGACAGTGATCGTCTCGATGAAGCTGTCATGTGTCTTCGCTTTGCCGACATAGTAGACACCGAGACAGTACTTGCTACAGCCTTTGGCTTCTGCGACTCCCATAGCTTTGATAGTCGTATGACTAGCACAAGATGTGTTGTTTGACTTGCTCTCGACGATAGCAAATGATGGCAGATGGTGTCGCTTCGCTTTCTCATCTCTCATATCTCTGACGGAGATGTCGAGGTCGATGGTGATTCTCTCGTCGTTTTTCTTGCTACAGAGTGTGATCCTCTGATAACGAGTAGCGATAGCAGGAGAGAGATCTTTCCTGATAAATCCACTATTGAAACTTTCACCGATACGAGCATAATACTCTTGAGCGTCAGGTGTGATCGTTTGTGTTTCATGTACAGGGATCTGATATCTGAACTTGCGGGTGACATCACCTTCTTTGTGTTTGACTTCGAGGAAGCCGAGGCTACTATCGACATAATGTCTCGTCCTGACTTTCATCCTCGTCGCATCTTTGTATTCGTGTTGGTAGTAGAGGAGGTAGTCCTCGGTGTCCATATAGACATTATCATAGTTGAAGAGTGAGATATCTTTGATGGTGAGGACATAGTAGTCGTCTTTGAGTTTATCCATCATCTCGTCGAGCTGTGACATGGTCAGGATATATTTTTTATCGATCCTCTCCATGAGCGACATCGTACTATTGAGCTGATCCAGCGAGATAGGCGAGAACTGCTTGAGGACGGTCTGGAGATGGTCTTTTTTGATGTTTTTGATGGCTTTCGGTCTCATAGTCTGGGTATGAAGAAGATATAAATACTTTTCAGATCCAAGTATAACTTCTTTTGATCGAGAGACAAAAAAGACCTCTCGGACAGGAGTGATGGTCTTGCGATATGGAGAAAGTATGACCTATTATGGGATATGGAGGCATGTGGGATTCTTATGGTAAAAAAAACCTGACTGTGGGTCAGGCTACTATAACTATTTGGTCGGGTTTTCTTATTCAAGGCATTCTATCAATACTCAGGCCGTTTTCGCTTCTTCAACTTCTCATGCAACTAACGCTACTATATCATTGGGGTAGTGTAATGTAACTTTGCCTGCGGTATTTTGTAATGTTTGTCATATGCTGGATGATAAAAGAATGCTCTCTATTTCCTTTTTTTTGAGAAAATCAAGAACTACAGCGAGATTTCATGCATTATTAAGCTTTGTATTGGTGCCTTTTATTGTTAGTTGTGTGAGACCAGTAGCATTAGTTTGATTAGGCATTGTGTGAAAATAGAACATAAAAGTATTATCTCCTCCCCATCGCAGCGACAATCTGATCCACAAACTCTTGTGTCTCGCTAGGGAGCTCAATCTCGTGAATCTCGATCTTGTCTATGAGATCTCCCTGAGCGATAGCATTGACCACTGCCATATCCTCGTCATCGAGGACTCTCCCGAAGACGCTATGTCTGCCATCGAGCCATGGTGTCTCGACATGGGTGATGAAAAACTGACTCCCATTACTCCCAGGACCAGAGTTTGCCATCGAGAGGACGCCAGGTCCACTATGACGGAGATTAGGATGGAATTCATCGGGAAATTGATAGCCAGGTCAGCCTGTTCCCGTCCCGAGAGGACATCCTGTCTGGACCATGAAGTCGTCGATGACACGGTGGAAATTCAATCCATCATAGAAGCCATTTTTCGCCAAAGTGACAAAGTTGCTGACGGTAAATGGCGTCTTGTCTGTCTCGAGGACGAGACGAATCGGTCATTGGGAAGTATGGATAGTGGCGTGATGATTCATATAGTGAAGGTTTGTAAACTAAATAGTTAAACAGTAGGACAGTGAGACAGTGTTTTATATATTTTATTGTGGCTTACTCATGGTTCATCTCTTCTTGTATCGTATAGCTCAGATGATGAGAGCGACGACGATAAGCATGATGATAGCAGCGACAGGTCTAAAGCGAAACCATGCGATAGCGATCGTCACGATACCGACTGCTAGTCCAGTGAGTCATACGATCACACCAACTCCTGCATCGACGACCCGTCCGAGTATCGGTATGATAGAGCTTATGGTCACGACGATACTAAAGAGCATATAAAATCACATAATAATGGCGAATATACCACCTATCCTGATACCTCGTGTGAGCATTTTATTGCTTTCTTGGGCTGATGTAATCATCGCTTCTTTGCTGACTGCCCCATCGACAAGCATCTCTATCTGATTACCTGCTTGTGTCTGATAGGGAGCGAAACTATTACCCATCTGTTGTGCGATCAATGATACAGGTCCGACTGGGACGAGTGACCGAGTGATACGAGTATCGCCGATACTTGGTGTATCGAGCGATGCTTTATCGACTCTCCCTAGATAGAGTGTGCCGTCATTGACGACACCGCGATACTGGAGGTCAGACGATGCTTTCGCCAACATTTCCGCTGTGTATGGATATGCTGTCGCACGATGTATCGATGCTATCTGAGATGGTGCGAGTGTAAATGCTCCGAGCGTGGCAGAAGCCACACGATCTTCGGTTGATTCATATCTCATCATGGCAGGATTTTCATGTCATTTCTCTTCAGAGAATGCTGATGATTTGATGAGATCACTTGCCCGTACTTTTTCATAGCTATAGGTGGTTGTCTGTGTCTGAGATCATCCGACATTATCCTTTGTTTTGGTCGATGACTTCTCCTTCCATTGATACATCTCGACATGTCTGACGAGAGCGATAGCTCCAGTGATGTCGGGGATATCGAAAGTTATATCATTGACGCTTTCTGTGGTTTGGACATCTCACTGTGTGTAGACAAGTTTCTTGTCATTGGTGGCGTCTAGTGTGTCTGATGGTATTTCGATGACGAGCTTGCTGACTTCATCTCGGCTCTGTGCTGTCTGGAGTGATCTTCACTCATTCCAGTAGAGGAGTCCTATGGCGACGATGACTAGTGTGATTCATCCGACGATGTTCTTGAGACTTGATTTGATTCTCTCGAGGAATCAGACATTCGTGGTGGTAGTGAAAGTATCGGCCATAGACATAGAGAAAGATAAAAATTTATTGTCCTGACGATAGTGATATTGGCATAGTAATGCAATATATTTATAATTATTGTATGAGAGTCCATCTCTCTCCTCATGCTTTATCGATCTCATCACCACTGAGTTGTCTGTAGAGTGTATCACCAATGATCGCAAATGTTGACCAACCATTGCTACTATCTTCATCTATTTCTACGCCTCACCAGCAGTGTTTATGTTGTGATCTGTGTGCAGTGAATGCCTGCAAAGGTGCAAGCTGATCTCATGGTAGTGGTGAGAATATTTCCTGACTAATCTGTTCGCTACTTGTCTCGTAGTCGGACAACCAGAAACAATGCTGTGCTAACTCTCCTGTCAGGAGATCGCTTTCTTTTTGAAGATAGTTAAAGACTAATTGCTCTGCGTGATGTGATGCATCGAGTGGATAGATGTGTTGATTTTTTCGGAAGACATTGTCGAGATCCTCTCCTACTAGCATATATCATCATGTCTCTGGATCTTCGGAGTAAACATCTCATCCGACGACAACAAATCGTCCTATCGTCGGTGAGGTCTGTGGATCTCATGATCAGTCTCGACAGTTGTCATTGTGTATCTCACTGACACTATAGCCTATCCACAGTGATGGATCTATGTCTGTCTCTATCCCTGTATAGAGGCCTGCTGTGACATCATCGAGAGAGATACTATTCTCTCGGAGAGCATAACACTCGCCTACACTCTCTCCCGATCCCAGAGTAGTATGCTGAGCGAAATACGCATAGAGCGTATCTTCAGGATAGAAGTATGTGTGTTGTATTGTCGCTGTGTCGTTGTTTGTGTCTGATGGGGGTTGGAGGATGATGGTGTTACATCAGACGAGAGTGATTAGGCTGATGAGCGAGAGCAGTAATGATAGTTTTTGCATGTATGTATAGGATTACTAAAACTTCTCTATCTATAGTCTTTCTTCTTATCATTGCAAGATATTTTCTCGATATCGTCTTGCTTTTGAGGGGATGTTTGGCTATCTTTGCTAGTGATTTATACCCTATTGATCGTGCTATGCATATCCACCATCTCGCTATGCTGACAGGCATCACTCTTAGTCCAGAGAGAGAAGAGAAGATCGGTCGTCAACTCGAGACTATCGTCGATATGCTCGAGAAAGTCAAAGCGATCCAGATAGAAAAACCATCGCATTCCTGGCACGAGCTATTACAGATGCAAGCAACCATATCTGACACTGAGACGTCATCATCTCTGCCGATCGTTGATCCAGAGTCTCTCTTGGCGAATGTCAGACATCCTCTTATTGGTCATGCGATTGCGATCAAGGGGTTTGTGGAATAAGAGAATTCAGAATTTAAAGTGCAGAGTTTAGAATACTTGTTTTAGCTTGTTTTTCTTGTTTCTATGTCCAAACTTCCTTTCGATGAGTATCTCATGTTATCAGAGAAAACCTTAAGTAGTCAGTTTCATATTCAGCCTGATGATGCACAGAAGCAGAGGATGCTCCATGCGGCGATGGGTCTGGTGACCGAGTCAGGAGAGGTGCTTGATATTTTTAAGAAGCATATCTTCTATGGCAAAGAGATAGATATGGTTAATCTCAAAGAAGAGATAGGTGATATTTTGCGATTTCTCGCAATCTTCTTCAGAGAGCTCGATCTGGATATCGAGACATCGATGTATGATAATATCGAGAAACTTCGTAAGAGATACGGAGAGAAGTTCTCCAGTGAGAAAGCCATCAACAGAGATACGAATAATGAAGTAAGTCATATACAGAGTTAAGAATTGGTAATGCACAATTTACAATTCACAATTTTCCCCATGGTCTTAATCTCTCGCGAAGTCTACGAATACATCAGCATCAAGAATAACGATCCTATCGTCGAGTGGCGTCGTTGTCCACGGACAGGAGAAGAGTTTCCGATTTTCGAGAGTGATGTTGCCATGCTAGCGAAGCTGTCTCCGACAGTGGGATGAGTGAAGTATCCGTTTCCGCTTCCGACTCTTTCTCCCCAGGCAAGAGAGCAGAGGAGGATGATGTTTAAGAATGAGAGATTTTTCCATAAAGATATCTGCGAACATACGAATACTCCGACCGTTTCGAGATTTACTGATAAACATGTCTTCTCCAATGCAGCATGGCATGGCGATGATCGAGAACAGCAAACCTTCGACTATGATGGGACGCAATCGTTCGCCGATGCGATGAGATGGCTTGCTGATAATACGATCTATCAGGATCTCATAGGATCGTCACTCAATGTCACGCAAAATGCGAGATATACTAATCACGCATCCAAACAATTCAATACTTATCTTCTCGTCAATGCGAGAGATGATGAATACTGTGCATATGGTAATTTTATTACCCATAGTACATACTGTTTTGATTGTAGTAATATGGCAAATAGCGAACACTGTTACCAATGTGTGAGTAGCGATAGACTCTTTGGCTGTTTGTATTGCTACAATTGTGTGAGTAGTCAAAACCTTCGCTTTTGTCATACAATGACGAACTGTCAGTATTGTTTTCTCTGTACGGGGCTTCATAATCAATCGTATTGTATCGATAATAAACCTGTTGGCAAGGAGGCATATGAAGCACATATGGCATCGATAGATTTTAGCAGTTTTCGTGCTATCCAAGAGATACTTGTCCGCTATGCCGATCTCTCACAGCACCAGATACAGTCTGCTGTCGTCAATCCATGAAGTGAGGATGTTATTGGCCACGAATGTATGAATTCTCACAATGCGTTTATGTGTTTTGATCTGCAATCATGTCATGATGTGAGATATGCCACGGCATGTTTTGAATCACAAGATATGATGGATATCACATCCTTTGGTGAACTCTCATCGATCATGTATGAATGATTAGCGGTCGGGAAAAATTCAAGCAATGTGTTTTGTTCGAGTATGGTCGGTGAATCACACCATCTGTTGTACTGTATGGAGAGTAAGTACTGCAAACATTGTTTCGGTTGTGTGAATCTCTACAAGAAAGAGTACTGTATCTTCAATAAACAATATACGCAGGAGGAGTATGAGACTATCGTACCAAAGCTTATTGAACAATTACAAGCCTGACAGATGTGGTGAGAGTTTCTTCATCCATCACTGAGTCCATTCCCCTACAATGATTCGATAGCGATTGATTATTATCCTCCTCATGCGATAATCGATCATAGTGGTAATGCCACTATCTACGATGAGAAGTGAATAGGAACAGTACATCTTTCTGACGATAATGAGATAGCGGCATGAATATTTCAGCGATGAGGTGGAGAAGATATCCCTATCCGTCGGAGAAATCGTCGTGAAGAGATCAATATCCCTGACAATACTGTCACGATAGCGGCGAAAGATCTACCCGACTCCCTCGTGTGAGTTGATGAGAGTCTACTACAGAAAGCTATTGTCTGTGCAGTATCATGAAGACCATTTAGGATGGTGCCGATGGAGTTAGAATTTTATCGCAAACACAATCTCCCTCTCCCTAGATTACATCCTGATGTGAGATATACACAGAGATTTCAACAAAAACCCGATCGTACACTCTATCTCAGGAAATGCGACAAGACAGATGAAGATATGCTTTCGGTTTATCCGCAGGATGCTTCGTTCAAAGTTTACTCGGAAGAGGCATATAGACAGGAGATGTATGGATAAATTCACAATTCATAATTTATAATTCACAACTTCTCATGCAGATACTTATCTATCAATCACTCTGATCGGAGATCGTCATCGATGATCCCATGCCTCTGTCTGAGCAGAGAAAGAAATATGAGCTGACTGATGATGGATTTGTTCGTAATGTGAGAGCATTTGTCCGTAATGAGGACGGCGATGTCCTGATGTTGCATGATAGAAGATATGGTCGCTGGGCTGTGCCAGGAGGGAAAGTCGATAAATGACAAAGTCTCGAACAAGCGTTAGATATGGAGATCAGAGAAGAGCTTGGTGTGACTATCATATCGAGAAAGTATCTCGGAGGTCGTAAAGGTTGTATGCGTGGATCGGCGGGTCTCAATAGATGGGTGGCTCATTACTATGACGTCGTTATCCAAGGAACTCCTCAGAATAATGAGGAAGATAAATCGAAAGATATAGCTTTTCTTACACTACAGTATGATACAGATGGTCGTCTAACTGGAGTGACGGCAGCAGGTGAGACTATTACGAGTAAAGATCACATTTATAATACATTTCCTGGACTCTATACACTCGTCGATGTGCTTCCACATATGCCTACTATTCCTCAGGAAGTAGAGAAAGATCCTTTTCATTTTCCTGAGTCTATTCATCCGCAAAAGATGTATCAACAGTGGTATGATACAGAGAAAAGAGAGTATTATATTACGGAATTAAATAGGTAATTTTTTACTTCCCCCCCCCTATTTCCCTATGCAAATCCAATTCCTCAAACTCCATCCTGATGCCAAATGCCCGACCAAGAATAATCCTGGCGAAGCGGCATTCGATCTCTACAGTGTCGAAGACTATACACTCGCTCCTGGTGAGAGGAGACTTTTCAAGACAGGTATTGCTCATGCTCTGCCCGAGTGATACTACGGTCGTATCGCTGGTCGTAGTGGCTTGGCCTACAAGCACGGTATCGATGTCCTCGCATGAGTCGTCGACGAGACCTATAGAGGTGACATCGGTGTCGTGATGCTCCATACAGGCTCTGAACCTCTCGATATCAAAGTCGGTGATCGTATCGCTCAGTATATCATCGAAAGATATTACGAAGCTGACTGGGTGGAAGTCGAGACGTTGCCTGAGTCGATCAGAGGGACAGGATGATTTGGAAGTAGTGGGAGATAGATAGTTGTTTGATATCTTTTTTGTAGTCATATGATTAAATGAACTGATTTTATTGGCATTGCAGTAGTTGCACTGGTGTATCATCCAGACAAATGACTCTTGTTAGGTATGAGGACAGAGAATTGTCGTGATGAACCACATGTACGAGATAATCGATGAGGTGGATTGAAATT
>CAZBFX010000012.1:0-6342 GCA_964491325.1 uncultured Candidatus Peribacteria bacterium | reverse complement strand
AAATGAATTGACTATCCTGGTCTCACTACGGGAGCTATTATATACAAACCATCCAAAGGTATATTACTCGTCCATAGAACTGATAAGTGTCGTGATGAGCGACGAACTCGAGATCTTATTGGAGGAGGAGTAGATTTTGGAGATACAGCGTTATTGACAATTAAGAAAGAAATCAAAGAAGAAGTTGATCTCGATATAAGAGATGATCAAGTAACTTTTCTTGGATTCAGAGAGCAATTTAGAACTCATCATGATAAGCTTACTCATCGGGTAGGATTCTACTATTTTGTTGTCCTTGATGAAGATCAAGAAGCGCAAATCATGGAAAAAGAAAAGTTCGATAACATTAATTATTTCCCCTTGGATAAGATTCCTGCTATCGAAGAAACGAATACAATTGTGTACCCTACATTACAAGACTTTAAAGAAAAGATAGAACAATTAACTCACAAAGAGCTAATTCTCTAATTTTATTCTCTCTTCCTCATAATGACCAAATGAATTGACTTCACCTGAATAGCAGTAGCGACATTTCTCTATTATCCAGCGAAGTGATTTCTCTTCGGCATGAGGACGGAGAATTGTCGTGACGAACCCCATGTCTGGGAAAATCGATGAGGAGGAGTAGATTTCGGTGAGACTATCCAAGAGGCTATGATCAGAGAATTAGAAGAGGAGTCAGGACGATTATTTGATCCGACACAGATACATTCGCTCGGCTATAGAGAGCAGGTGAGAGAGCATGGAGGCCAGCAGACCCATCGGATCGTCTTCTATCATCTCATCATCCTCACTGGTGATGAAGATATCCGCAATATGGAGCAGGATAAACGTGCAGGGATGCAATTCTTCCCTGCCGATGCTTTACCTCCGAGAGAGGATTGTTTGACTATATTATATCCGACTTTATCGGACTTTCGTGAGAGTATTGAGCAACTTATTGCGACGGAACTTATCTTAGTGTAATGTTTGTTCTATGGAACTATTACGATATGTTTCCTTATTCGATAGAGTAGAGGAAGATCCAATTTTTCCTTGCATTTCTCCTCTCATATCCCTATACATATCGACAATAGTATCTCGACAGAGAACCTGTCAGATCGTTTTTATTTTTGATGTATAACTATTATGGCTGATGAGAAAATGACTTTAGACAAAGTGAGGAATGTGGGTATCATCGCACATATCGATGCAGGTAAAACCACCACAACAGAACGTATTCTCTATTATACGGGTAAAAACCACAAAATCGGTGAAGTCCACGAAGGTGCTGCGACGATGGATTGGATGGAACAAGAACAAGAACGTGGTATCACGATCACATCTGCTGCGACGACATGTTCTCGAAGAGGACATCGTATCAATATCATCGATACTCCTGGTCACGTAGATTTCACGATCGAAGTAGAGAGATCGATGAGAGTCCTCGATGGTGCAGTCACTGTCTTCTCATCATCTGATGGTGTCCAGCCACAGACAGAGACAGTCTGGAGACAAGGTGACAAATACAAAGTTCCTCGTATCTGTTTCGTCAACAAGATCGATAAGATCGGAGCAAACTTCGCTATGTGTATCGAATCTATCAAAAGCAGATTGTCTGACAAAGCGATTGCGATCCAGTTTCCCTATGGTGAAGCAGACGAGTTTAAGTGAGTCATCAATCTCATCAATATGAAATACTACACCTTCGAAGGTGCAAATGGTGAGACGCAAATCGAGAAAGAGATCCCTGCAGATATCCTCGAGAGGATGCAAAAGATGAGAGAAGCTCTCGTCGATGCAGTGTCTGTCTTTGATGATGAGTTAGCGATGAAATATCTCGATGGTGGTGACATCAGCGAAGATGAGGTAAAATCCGCTCTCAGAAAATGAGTCTGTCAAAATGCTATCTATCCAGTATTGGTCGGATCGGCTCTCAGAAACGCAGGTGTTCAGTTGATGATCGATGCGGCAGTTGATTTCCTCCCATCGCCTCTCGATGTCGGGACTATCCATGGTATCGACCCTGATACAGGAGAGACTATAAGCAGAGAACCTGATGACAAAGAACCTGTCGCTGCTCTTGCATTCAAGATCATGACTGATCCCTTTGTCGGAACGCTTACATTCGTCAGAGTCTATTCTGGTTTGATCAAATCGGGTGACGCTCTCTACAATCCTGTCTCAGGTAAGAAAGAAAGAGTGGGTCGTCTCCTCCTCATGCATGCAAACAAAAAAGAAGAAATACCTGAAATCGGTGCTGGTCAGATCTGTGCATTCCTCGGTCTCAAAGAAACGAAGACAGGTCATACACTGTGTGATCCTGACAAAGAGATCATCCTCGAAAAGATCGACTATCCAGATCCCGTTATCTCATTGTCTGTCGAACCAAAATCAAAGAATGATCAAGAAAAGATGGGTATCGGACTCAACAAACTTGCTTCAGAAGATCCATCATTTAGATACTACTCTGATGCGGAGACAGGACAAACTATCATCGCGTGAATGGGAGAACTCCATCTCGAGATCCTCGTCGATAGACTGAAGAGAGAGCACAAAGTCGAAGTCAATACAGGTAAACCACAAGTAGCATACAGAGAAGCGATCAATGTCTCTGCTGAAGGAGAAGGAGTATTCAAGAGACAGACAGGAGGTCGTGGACAGTATGGACACGTCGTCATGAGACTCGATCCTATCGAAGGTACTGAAGAAAACAAAGGATATATCTTCAAAGATGAAGTGACTGGATGAGTTATCCCCAAAGAATTTATCCCTGCGATCGACAAAGGAGCCAAAGAGATCATCGCTGAATGAGTCCTCGCTGGTTATCCTATCATCAATGTCCAGGTGGCACCATTTCATGGATCATACCATGATGTGGATTCGTCTGAAGCAGCCTTCAAAGTCGCTACGAAGAAAGCATTCAAAGACGCGTTCCGCAAAGCACAACCGATGCTTCTCGAACCAATCATGGATGTCGAAGTCGTCTCTCCTGACCAATATGTCGGTGATGTGATGGGTGATATCTCGTCTCGTAGAGGAATGATCCAAGGTCAAGAAAATAGAGGTAATCTGACAGTCGTAAACGCTAAAGTTCCTCTTTCTGAGATGTTTGGATACTCGACTGATCTGAGATCGTCAACACAAGGGAGAGCATCATATAGTATGCACTTTGCTAGTTACGAGAGAGTGCCAAACAATGTCGCTGATAAGATCATCGCTGAGAGAACAGGCAAGATGAGTAAGGATGAAGATGAGTAAGAGAGGAGTTGTAAGTAAGGAGTGCTAAGTTTTACATTATTGCTCCATTCATGAAAGTTACTATAGAAGTGCCAGACTATAGCCAAGATACAGGCATACGCTATGAGTGGGAAGATGGTTTCGAGATACAGACTAGTGTGGCAAATGATGAGACAATAAAGATTGTAGCAAATAAGGAATGACTTCTTTCTTTGGCTAATCATCTTGTCAATCTCGCACAAGATGAAATACCTTCAGGTTATCATATGCATTTCGATAACTATAGTGGATTTAAGGAATGATCGGTGGAACTTCTTATTGAAAAAGACACCCAATTATGAAAATAGTTTTTCTTCTCTTCAAAAAGACGCCAATTGGCGTCTTTTTCGTATATAAGTCAATTGACTCTTGTATTTCCATAGGAGACCTATATATTATCAATCTTATTATATCTTTTTTTATATTTTTCCTCTTGTATGTAAAAGATGAAGTCGACACCTTATTGTCTTTTGATGCGTCATTTGCCACATGACTTGCAGCGTGAAGACTGTTTTGTATGACAGGGACAATGAGTATGATCTTGTGATCCGTCTATTATGTCTAGATCGGAAAGGTATATGCCATCTTGTTTGGTAGATTTATTCGGCATATTGGACAAAAGACCTATTATAATAGTTTCTGGATCTGCGAGAAGACATATACAGACATCTCACGTATTATGCAAGGCGATGAGAGATATGTGATATGATGCGGCATATGATTATGTCAATTCATGATTTAATGAGAGATGGTTCGGATATTATCGTCATTGATGAACGAGATTTCCTCTTGAGTGAGTCCCAAGAAAAGAAGTGTCACAAAAGTTGTCTCTGAAACCATCTCATTTGCATCATTCACCTCTTTTCCAATTTGAATCCTTATACTCTCAGATTACCCGTTTTAGTGATGCATTAAGACATACATTACAAGCTTGTGAATGAAGACACAATCTTGTTGTCGTGACAAGCGGGGGTGTGATGCGTTCATTCGCCGAATATATGTGATATCATATGTCTTCACCTCTTGCCAACTTGGGAACATTACATGTTCCTATCCAATATGAGTCGTGAGTAGTGTCATGATTTGATTCGCCATCTTTAGTGTATCCGGGTATCATATCAAAGATGTCTACTCATTAGTATATATTGAGGTAGTGTATACTTGTTACGGTGATGTTTTGCTAACTATAGGTTAGCATGCTTTATATGATGGTTGTTGCAATAGGATAGGGATGAGTGTATGATCAATAGTGCTTTATATCTTATCTATTTATGTGAATAGAATCTACGCATCGTAATCTCATTACATCATGAAGAGATAGATATCCTGGTCTATCAAGATATTGAGTAATCACAACGCTTCTTATTATATCTGTATTGTGATTATGATGACTACAGAGATGTTCATCGCATAGCGATTCGAATCTTAGAAAATCTGACAGTATTCATCCTCCTGCTGTACTGGGAGGATCAGTTGATCATACACTGATATCTTATAGAATCAATGAAATAAGAGAAGAGATTTCTCTCATCGAGGACTCCATAATAGACATAAAAACAAGAAGGACAAAAATTCTCGCTATATTTCATGGTGTAGAATTTGATCCTTATGATCTAGAAAGATTGAGCATTCTTTCGTCAAAACATCAAAAATTGTCTGGTATGCTTCAATTCTTTATGGATGCTATGGTTGATAAAGAGCCTCAAGGACTTCAATCTTGAAGAGTAATCGGACTTTCGTTAGATAATAGGGAAGATCCAGATGCTATTCAGTAGGTATCTATAGATAAAGATATATTTATTATTTCTTCTCATACTCTATGATAGAAAAACCAACCAGTGAATCAAGAGACAAAGCAATATCTATGAGTAAGCCTCGAGGGATTGCACTATTATTGGCTATGATTGTCACTGCATGAGTAGTTACTAAATGTAATATCTCTCGTTTTCTAGATTCTTCGAAGAGTAATCCGAAGAAGGATTTACAGGAACTTTTCACTCCTTCTGCTGATGATAGAAGATGAGTAAAACAAGAAGTAAAACAATATGACCCCTTTGATTCTCATTGAAACCCTTCGTGTATCATTATCCCTGATAGGGTTCTTCCTCCTATAGACAAGCAGATACATAACACAGGTCCTGAGCAAGGAAAAGAGATGCTGAGAGAAGCTAGTGAACAAGAAACTCCTCAACAAAATAAACCCATGGATACCATCGATCCTAATTAAGCTAGGTGATATTACTTCTTCATCCTATCGACAAACAAGATACCATCGAGATGGTCGATCTCGTGCTGGACGATAGCTGCATTGTAGCCGATAAACTCCTTCGTTTTGTGATTGCCATGGATATCCTGATACTCTACGGTGACTCTACGATATCTGTCGACATAGCCGACAAAGTCAGGGATCGAGAGACAGGCTTCTTCGGATGAGAAGGTCTCCTCGCTATGTTTGACGATAGTGGGATTGATAAGGACTGTCTCACCTGTCTCAGACATCGAACCATCGCTCTTTGTCCTCCACTGGATAGTCGTGGCTAGTCTGATCGGATAGCCGATCTGTGGTGCAGCGAGTCCTGTGCCTTTATGGAGACGCATAAGCTTTGCCATATCTTTGCTGAGTTTGATGATATCTTTGCTACAATCTACTACAGGATCGCAGACGGTTCTGAGGTAGGGATTGTTGACTCCTGTTTGGAGTGGGTAGTCGTGTAAGAGGCTCATAAGGTTATAAGGTTTGTAAAGTTGAAAGTGATTGAAAATTGTTTAAAATTGTCCAAATAAGCTACTAGTGATTCGACCAACAACTCTCTCTTGAAAGAGAATGCTTGAATAGATATACTCAAAGGAGAAATAAAAAACAAGAGAAATAGAATTTATACGATGTGTAAAGACTATTTTACTGTTCAATTGTTTTACTGTTTTGCTGTGTCATGTGACTCTCCTTAGCCAATAAATACCGTTCTCGTGATTTTACCGATTTGATCGGACAAGATCATATCTCACATATCTTGCACCATCAGGCTGCACATGGGATTCGTCAGACGAATTATCTCTTTACTGGTCCTCGTGGCACGGGTAAGA
>CAZBFX010000011.1:0-16484 GCA_964491325.1 uncultured Candidatus Peribacteria bacterium | reverse complement strand
GCGAAAGCAGAGGAGCTCTACCACAGACTTCGTAAGCTCCACTCCTGTGAATACGATGCGGGAGGTAATATCGGTAAGAGATATCGTAGACAAGATGAGATAGGTACTCCCTACTGTATCTGTATCGACCATCAAACATTAGAAGATAATACGGTGACGATCAGAGATCGTGATACGATGCAGCAGGTGAGGGTGAAGATGGAGGAGGTTGGAGAAAATCGTTAAAAGTAGTTTTGAGATTGTTCCAGAATATTTTATGATGTAATTACAAACCTATGGAGTTGCCAAAGTTTCATGAGACATTTATGCCTATTTTAAAAATACTTGGTACCGAACAATCTCTACACCATAGAGATTTACGCAGTCGTATTCGTGAAACATATTATTCTGATTTGCCACAAGAATTACTTGAGCAGAAAACAAGTACAGGAGCAAATACATTACTGGATCGTATTGGTTGGGGAATGTATATATTAAAAATGGCAAAACTTGTACAACAACCGACTAGATGAATATTTCAGATCACAGAGAAAGGTAGGAAAATACTTGCTAAGGGCAATTTTACTTTGAGTGATTTAAAACAAGATATAGATTATATAGCACATGGAAAGATCACAAAGGAAAGAAAGGAAGGCGGAAACCAGACTCAAAGTGATGATATTTCTGTAGAGAGTTCATCACCGCAGGACCTTATAGATTCAGGTTTTTCTGCTATTAAATATCAAATAAAAAGTGAACTTCTTGAGAAGCTCAAGACCATAGATCCCTATTATTTTGAGAAGGTTATTTTGATTCTTCTAGAAAAGATGGGTTATGGAGACTTTATTGAAACTTCAAAATCTGGAGACGGTGGTATAGATGGCATTATCAATGAAGATAAACTTGGTCTAGAGAAAATATATATCCAGGCCAAGCGTTATAATGAAAATAAAGTTCGTGAAAAAGACATTCGTAACTTCATAGGAGCAATGAGTGGTGATACGAACAAGGGAGTTTTCGTGACAACATCTACTTTCGATGAAGGTGCCGTGAAGAAAGCCCATGAAGCTCATCATTCTATAATTCTTATTGATGGGAGTAAGCTAGTAGATTTGATGCATACTTATGGTGTTGGGGTGCAAGTCCGCAATACCTATGAAGTGAAGGAAATTGATGAAGATTTCTTTGAGTAACGTTAATTTATTCTATTTTATGGTATAATGCACGAAACAACATCTCCCTCTTCAAGTGTCCTTGGTTTTCGCACTTCTTGTCTTGAGTTTTTTCAGGACTTTATGGTTTCGTTTCGTCAGTATGCTATGGTGTACATAGTTGCGTTTGCTATCACAGTTTTGTCCATCATTCTCAATCATGCTGTGGGTGGAGGTTACTTTTTCATAGAAGATACAGATCGTCTTAAAGCTCTTTTGCAGAGTCTTACTTTTACGCTTCCTCTGACGATTATCGGTCCGATAATGAAAGCGATCAGACCATCATTTTCTAGATGGTATGTTTATCTGATTCAGCTACTGGTTCTTGTGATATGACTGTTATCCTACTTCTTGGTGCAGATAAATATAGAGACTATCATAGAATTGAGAACTATCCCAATAATATCGATTTTGTTGTTATTTGCGTGATTATTTTGGTGGTCATTTTCGTGGGCATTGCTATTAGTTATTGTTATCATAGCAACGCAATGAGAGGATAAAATTATATGATGATGGTGTAATAGATTTATTGTTTCGTTAGCTATGGCATGGTGGTATGCATTTATCGTATGTTTTAGTGCTGCTATGATAAATGAATTGATTGAACTTCTCTTTACTTTCAATATTGCGAGAACATTTAATCTATCTCCAGATATAAAAGCGATTTCTCGATTCTTTATTGGTGTAATAGTTTTTTTGATGAGATTGCAGTCTCATGGCAAAATCCCTTCGTATAGCAAGATATTTCGTTTTATTTCACTGTATATTCTCACGCCATTGGCTTCACTTTATTGGATTATTGGGATATGAAAGGTGTTTTTTTATTCATTTTTTTCATAGATCTTTTAGTTTATTTTATTTTAAGAGTATAATATGTTTATGCGTGAAGGTGAGTTGTTGGCATACTCATGAGATGAATGGTCTAATCATTGTATGATGGCTGGTTTAGGAGAGCAATCTTCTACTGCTTTATTTACTACTTTTGTTTCAGAACAAGCAGAAGAAGCTGTAGATATCGTAGATTTATATAAAGACTCTTCGACGGAACCATTTACATTATATACTATTGATGCTACCAATTCTTTAAAAGATAATACAAATTTTGGAAACTTACTCTGATATCGATATGGTGCTCGTTATAATAGAAATAACGAGAAAGATCCTATCTCTCCGAAAGTCTTCTATCTGGATATGCCTGAAACAAAAGATATTTTTGAATTGGTATTTTATGGGAAAAATATTATTCTACAAGTTGCACCAACAAAAGAAATAGGAAGAGATTCGTATTATGTTACCAGAGATGCAAAGAAAGTCACTTCTCATGCATGACAAGATATTATTTCTTCACTTATTACATCAGATCATACTCTGTATCTAGGCACCAATAAACAGATCGATATGGTAGATGTACTATGATTAAGTCAGTGATTTACTGATATAACCTGATTTGATGCTGTCTATGTTTATCGCCCCTATAGAATGCTTACTCTCGAAGAACTTTTGCATAATCCTGGTAGTATAGCTCAAGAACGAAGAGAATTTGACAATAGCCTCGATAATGCTAAGGATCTACAAATAATACAATCAGTATGGGAAAGGGGAGGGAATGTTTTACCGCTTACTAGTAATAGATAGGGATATAGTATTTTATCTTCTAATGCTTCATCATGTCTCTCTTCGATCAGATCAAAAAGATCAATGACCATGGTCAGGAATACTGGTCGGCTCGTGATCTGTATAAGGTACTCGAATATACTGAGTATGGGAAGTTTTTACCGACTATTCACAAGGCAGAACTCGCTTGTCAATCGAGTAAACAACAGGTGACTGAGCACTTCGCTCAGGTGAGCGAACCCCAAAAATCTCGCAACCAGTATGGGGAAACTGAGGGACAGGTAGTTTCTGATTATCATCTATCTCGCTACGCCTGCTATCTTATCGCTATGGAAGCAGATAGTAGAAAAGATGCGGTCGCATTAGCAAAGAGCTATTTTGCACTCCAGACGAGGAGACAAGAAATGACTGACCAGTATCTCGAAGATCAGAGGAGAGTAGAGCTGAGAGCACAAGTGACCGAACACAACAAGTCGTTGGCGAAGACAGCGAAGAAAGCTGGTGTCCATAATTTCGGGACTTTCGTCGATTATGGCTATATGGGCTTGTATGGGATGAGGCATAGGGATATACTTCAGAAGAAGAAACTCAAACAGACCGACTCACTGATGGACAATGTGAATAGTGAAGAGCTGGCGGCGAATCTGTTTCGTACGACACAAGCGGAAGCGAAGATCAAGAGAGAGAAGATACACGGCGAAGACAAAGCAAATAAAGCCCATCTCGAGGTCGGCAAAGAAGTAAGGACAGCGATAGAGAAGATCGGCGGTATGATGCCTGAGAAGCTCCCCAAGTCTGATAATATCAAAGAAGCGAAGAAAAGAGTGAAGGGTAGGCAGTTTATGAGATAGATTTTATTTCTTTGTTATAAAATGACTACAAGTACTACTGATAATATTTATACTTCCGAAATATTACAATATGCTACGCAAGTAGCATTAAAAGCTACTCGAGAATTGCGTCAAGATGGGGTGAGTGATAATTTAATGGGATTATTGTTAAGCTGAAGTATTAATGATTTTATGCCTGATACAATTACATATAATGAAGATTTAAATATCTTTAACGGATCAGTGTATGTTATTGATGTGAGATCTCAATCAGTGAGAAATGTATCTTTCAATATCCCAAAGAAAAAATCATTAGAACCATTTATCTATAATAAACCAAAAGTTACACAATGATGAGATCCATATGATAAGAACGCAATATCCACCGAAGATACTAATCGTGGAATTTGAGGAGATGGTATTGATTATTATCCGGTTTGTTTTACGCCAGAAGATATTGATCCCATTAGAGGACCAAACCATCTACACGAATCTTGACCTGCCCTTATTTGTGCAGTGTGTGTCAATGATGTATGGCAAACGAGATACTTTCCAGAGAAAAATATATCATCTGAAGCATGGCAAGAAGCACAAGATATTATCGCTCAGTCAGTAGCTTAGATATTTTTGATTTTAATTTTCACCCCTTCTCTCATGCTTACCCGTCTCCGTATCTTCTTCCAACACAGCTGGACATCGCTAAAGCAGTATCCCTGAGCCTATCTCACGGCTCTTGCTATCGCAGTCGTTGCCGTCATTGCAAACCACTCTGGTTATAATGGTGATTGGTTTGATAATGCTGATAGTCTCGTGCTCGTTCTCTTTGGACTTCTCTTCACTCTTCCGTTGATGGTCGTCGGACCACTCATGAGAGAGATCAATCCTTCACTCTCGAGATGGTATGCCCATCTCGGTCAGCTGATCGCTCTTGGATTATGAGTATTATTCTACTTCTTCGTCCTGCCTGCTGTGAAGATAGAGATGGCGACATGATCACAGTCGCTACAGATCGCATTTTCTCTCGTCCTCGCTTGGATACTGCCACTCGGTGCTATCGTCATCGCTACGAAATGAGAACAGACATTGCTTCGAGGACGATGTAAACAATTCGTCATCAGTATCGTCGTCGCAGGGATCAGTGCCTTGATACTTTGGTGAGGTATCGCTGCGAGTATCGCATCGATCGAGTATCTCTTCGATGTTGTCGTCCAGAGTGCAGTCTATGGCGATATAGGGATCATCGCTCGAGCGATTGTTGGTGTGATGGTCTGGCTCACGAGATTGCAGACCAATACTGATGAGCGTCTCTACAATAAACTCTTCCGTTTTTTTGGACTCTATATCTTCACTCCGTTGACACTGGTTTACACGCTCATACTCGTCGCCTATGCGGTGAAGATCATCGTCTTGCGAGAGTGGCCACAGAGTGGGACGGTGTGGCTGGTCGGTGCGTTCGTCGCGTTTAGTATGGTAGGATATCTCCTGATCTATCCACTTATTAGTCAGCTTCCACGACTTCGCAAGGCACAGACGGTCTATTGTATCAGTCTGATCGCTTTCTCGACATTTCTCATTATCGCTTTCTTCAAGAGACTGGAGTATCATGGCTTCACGGTAGAAGAGTATTACATCGCTCTACTGGCAGTACGGATGATCGGCCTCAGTCTCTACACTCTCCGAGATAGACAGAGATCCTTGTCAGGCATTATTCTCTTCTTCTTGGTCTTACTCTGACTGAGTCTCTATGGTCCGCAGAGTGCGACGAGTCTCAGTACGAGGATGCAGTACAATTATTTCCTTGATCTGATGACAAAGAATGATTTCCTGACAGAGGATATGTCTATCCAGCCACAAGAGCTTTCTCTCCAGGCGGGTGTATGACTCACGGGTGATCTCGCTCATATCCATACAGTAGTAGCCTATCTCGTGGATGCCGAAGGTGTTGATCTCTTTAGACCATTGTATAGATGAACAGGATTTGATAACCTATCTTGAGCAGGTCGTTGGGATTTTGCTGATAGATTTATGATCTCATTGGGGGTCGATGAATCTGTCTTATCGTTACCTGTGGGATATAATGATACATATTATGTGAGTTTCTATACTGATGAGACTAGTAATGCTCTTCCTATCGCTGGATATACATCGATGTTTGCTATCAATTCATACACGCTGAGTATGAAAGCAAGTGTCGAATCGACTGATGAATCACTCCTGACACTCACGACAGCGACCAAGACATATACGATCGATATCAATGCACATGTCATGACATTGGATGCAGCGATCCGATCGACTGCTGGCCGTACTGAGCCCTTGATCTTCATAGCCGATGATTATATGCTCGTACTCAAACAACTATCGGGTATCAAAAATACCCAGACTGGTCGTATTAGCGTCAATGAATACAACGGCTTTGTGTTTGTAAAATAAGCTATGATGATGTAAAACATGCTTGCATCTCGATTATCACATCATTACTATCAGAGTATTTATTTCTTGTCTCATATCCTCATGAGAAGACTTATCGCTATCGTTATCCTCAGTATCATCGCTATCATCAATGCGTGATATCTGACCTATAAAGCCTACTGTATCTCTATCGATCCTGCCACGCAGAGAGGAGTCTGTGATATCAATGCTCAGTGGTCATGTAGCGATGTGCTTGCTCACCCAGCAGCATATATCGCTGGTATTCCTTTCCCTGCGATTGCATTAGTGGTCTATCCTATTTTATTGCTCATAGCAGTCCTTGGCTATCATCGTCGTATCACTCGACATCGAGATGCATTACGTTATCTCTCGGTCGGATGAATACTTTTCAATAGTTACTTTATCTACCAAGAAGCATTTACGATAGGATCATACTGTCCGCTCTGTCTCATCTGTAGCGGTATCATTCTCACGATCGCTATCCTCGTACGATTACCCAAACAATTATAGTCTTTATCTTTCTTCGCATCTCATGGAACCACAAATGCCCGTTTCATCGCCTTTTGATACTGCAGCATCTATGCCGCAACAAGCTATGCCTCAGCCGTCGTTTACCCAACCGACACCACCTCCTGCTCCTGCATTTGCTCTCCAGATGGAAGCAGAGCCAGTGACGCAGGTGACCAGTACGACTACGACTGTCCAGACTGTCGATACACCGACGAAGAAGTGAATCGGCTATCCTATAGTCGGTATGATCACTATCGTTGCCTGAATCGTCTTGGTGGCAGAACAATATGGTCTCGGTGCTATCATACCCTATCCATTGAGTGGACTGATCGCTGGATGATTGATTATTTTGGTCGGTCTGTGGCTCTTTGCGAGAGGACGACTGTGAAGGATACTCGCTTTCTGGCTGTGACTTGCGATCCTGGTCGTAGTAGGAGGTATGATCTATGATAGACTCTATCCAGGGACACTGCCTAGTGCATGATCACGAGGTATCACTGTAGGTTATGATTATGACCAAGTAGCGAAAAGTCTGACACTCACACTTGGTACCCTTCCTTTCTCATGATCTGATCAAGTCATCGTCCCTCCGACTCCCATTGATGACGTTACTATCGATGCACTGATCAATGATGACGATAGTACGACTGCTACATCAGGTGATGTAGCGAGTCTCGATGGCTATACGATCACTGTCACTGGAGCCAACACTTCATGAACCAAGAACTAATCTGACCATTTGTTTAATCTCTCGCATGCGTATCCTTGCCAAACACAAACGTGCCTATCTCGACTATGATATCCAGCAGACCTATGATGCAGGGATAGTCTTGCAGTGACATGAAGTGAAAGCATGTAAGATGGATCACTGTAATATCACGGATGCTCTGATCCGTTTCGATGAGAAGACGAGACAGCTCATGCTGATCAATATGGATATTCCACTCTACTCCAAGACACAACATTCACTCGTTCCTGGCTATATTTCGAAACATCCGAGAGTATTATTGCTCAAAGCGAAAGAAATCACGAAGATCGTCGCATCGACGAAGAAGACTGGTCTGATGATTATCCCGATCCAGCTCTATGAGGCGAAGAATAGGCGTATCAAGTTACAATTCTGACTCGGAAAGACGAGGAGAAATATCGAGAAGAAGCAGATATTGAAAGAAAAGGATCAGGAGAGGCAGATGAGGAAAGAGATAGCTCATTATGCAGGGTAGTTGTTAAAAATAGTCGAAAATGGTCGAAATTTGTTTAAAGTATTTATTTTCCATAGTTCTACGTATGAAAAGGTATCTCATCAGTCTTGTGTTTATCTTGCTTGTGGCTTGAGCGATGATGCAGTTGTCGCATGCTATATATCTTGTAGATTCTCCACATTATGATTATTTTGTTGCGAATAAGTCATGATTTGCCTATGTGGATTATTCAAACTCATCGAGACTAGTCTATCCAGGAAATTTCTTTATACCATATCATGATATAGTATTTGCCGAAGAATGATCGACAAAGACAATATACCATACTATGTCTAGCTGATCTATCTATTTCGCTTGTAGACAAGGTTATCCCCATTCCCCCTGCGAACGAGGAGTGAGAGCATATTCATGAGACTTTGAACATCATTTCACGGTACTTTCATGATGATATGTTCTCAATAAATATACACTCTTCACAAAAGACGGGATGCTTGTGACTACAGGATTTAACTTATCAACCTGATCAATCAATGCTATCAATAACAGTGTTGCATATATAGATTGAGTATTTTATCAAGCTTGAAAAAGATTAGGAAATTCTCATGATTATAAAGTAAGAGTTGTTGATGAGAACTTTTATAAAGTAAATGATATTGTTTATACAAGAAATGATCTAGCTCTTTTAGAGGTTATTGATGGAAAGACATTCAGGAAGCTGAAGCATAATCCGTTAAAAAAGAAGATACATGAATATTATAATCCTCATTATTATAAAGATAAAAATAATATTTATGTTTGGACTAATGAAGTAATGCCTGGTGCATCATATCAAGAACTTAGGGTTTATGATCGTAAAACAAAGAGATTAAAAGGTCGAATCAGTACTGGGTATGATGGTAAGTTCCATGATAAATAGACTTTTAGTTTTATAAAACGCTCATGAAAGCACTCTACCTCATCCAACAAGCAGGGCAGCTGATGCTGATGCCGAGGGCTCACAAGAGGAACCTCGGGACATCCTATGATACGATAGCGTCGCATAGTTTCCATGTGTCGATCATCGCTCTCGTATTGGCGAAGATGGAGTGAATATCTGATGCTGATGCCTACAAAGTATCGACGATGGCTCTCTTGCATGACTTAGCTGAAGCGAGGACAGGGGATCATGACTTCATCGCGAAGAATTATAACACCTGCGATGAAACGAAAGCGATCGATGATCAGTTTAAGGATCTCGGATTTGTGAATCCATTTCATGATCTGCTCGATGAATATGAAGAGAGGAGTACGGCTATCTCGCATATCGTCAAAGATGCCGATATCCTTGCACAAGTATTTCATGAACGAGTGCTGATGCGACAAGGTAACAAACTCGCAGAGCAGTGGTATATAGCCGGCAAGACGATCAGAGATCCAGCATTGACGACTACATCAGCCAAGACCATCATCGATCGTATGGATACGAGTAATCCCAACGAACGATGGCGGGCAGAATTTGTCGATAATAACTTCTCGCAGAAGAATCTGACGGGAGAGAAGTAATGTACAATGAACAATTCTCCTCACCCCCCCCAGCCCCCTCTCCTTTTCTCCCTATCGGTCGACAGGATGAGGGGGTGACCACATGACACTCCCTGAGAGGAGGAGCTCCCCTACGAGCGTCGAAGCGAGTAAGGGGTGGGGGACAAATTCATAATCTTATAACTTTATAATCTTATAATCTTATAATCTCATGTCGTATACTCTTACCGTTGGTCTCGAGATCCACCTCAAAATCAAGTCAGCCACAAAACTTTTTTGTCGCTGTACGAATAATCAGGATAACGATCTCCTCGTCCCCAATAGCAATGTCTGTCCTGTCTGCATGGGACAGCCTGGGGCATTGCCCGTGATCTCATCAGAGCCGCTATTGCAGTCATTGATACTGGGGAGAGCATTAGGATGTACGATCAGTCCGAAGTCTAGTTTTGATCGTAAGTCGTATTTCTATCCTGATCTGCCGATGGGCTATCAGATCACACAACTCTTCGCTCCGACATGCACGGAGGGTCAGGTACATTTTTTGGATGATACATACCAACAGGATCATACGGTGCATATCAGAGATGCTCATATGGAGACCGATACGGCGAAGGTGATCCATGCTCAGGGAGAGAGTATGCTCGACTACAATCGTGCAGGGACGCCACTGGTAGAAGTCGTGACGGGGCCGGATTTTCATAGTACAGCAGAAGTCGTCGCATTTCTCAAAGAACTCCAGAGGATCGCTCGTTACAACGATATCTCCGATGCCGATATGGAGAAGTGACAGATGAGAGCGGATGTAAACATATCTATTAGCAAGACAGACGAGCTCGGGACAAGGGTCGAGGCAAAGAATATGAACTCTTTCTCCGCTATCGTGAGAGCGATAGAATATGAATATGCGAGACAGTCCGCAGTGCTAGATGCAGGTGGGACGGTATCGCAGGAGACTCGTAGACGAGATGATATCGCAGGGCAGTCCATCGTCATGAGATCCAAAGAAGATGCACTCGACTATCGTTATTTCCCTGATCCTGATCTTCCACCACTGATGCTCACTCGTGCGATGCTCGATCAGGTCTCAACCCAGTCGCTTATCATCCCGTCGGTGTTTGTGCGTCGCTGTCGTGATGAGTTTGGCTTTCACAAAGAATACATCAATGCTCTCATCCAGGATGATACGAATGTGCACTACTTCCTCGCATGTCTGGAGGATGGCTGTGATCCTCGTGAGACAGTGAAGTGGATGGCAGGAGCTATGATGGCTTATGCCAAAGAGAGATATCTGACATTGACGGAGTTGCCGATCACGAGAGGGGATTTCGTCGGATTTCTCCGTCTGGTCGCTGAGCAGACCTTCATCTCCAATCACTACAAGATGATGATGGAGTCGATGCTTGAGCATGGATGATCAGTAGAAGAAGCTATAGCTCGTCTCTCACTCACTCCCAAAGCAAGTGGTGATGAGGGAGATGAGCTCCTTATGACGACGATACAGTCTATCGTGACCGCCAATCCATGAGTCGTCGAGCAATATCGTGCAGGCAAAGAATCAGCGATAGGATTCTTCGTCGGACAGGTGATGAAGCAGATGGGAGGGAAAGTAGATCCTGTGGTCGTGAAAGCGAAGTTGGAAGAGGCGTTGAATGGATAAATTCTGTTTTATTATATTAAATAATCATGATAGAAAGTAAAGAAAAATCTCTTATTGATCATGTTCTTGCTTTAAAAGAAAGTTCTGTGATTGAATTTAAAAGAGTGCATAAAAAACCTAAAGAAATGCTAGAAAGTGTAATTGCATTTTCAAATACAGAAGGAGGATTTTTGATTTTGTGAGTATGAGACGAAAAACAAGGAAAGTGATATGATAGATTAGTATGAATTAATGAAAATATAGAATATTTTGCTGAATTTAAAAAGTTAGTTTATAGTTCTATTCATCCAGCTCTTCCTAAAGTTGATTTTATAGAATTAGAATATACGAAAAATGATATGCACGATAAGATAGTTGTTGTAGATATACTCAAGAGTAGTGATATCCATTCTAGTATAAGTTGAGATACTTTTTTGAGAATTGAGAATGGAAATAAAAAAATAGGAAGTGATGAAATTATTAGATTAAAATATGAAAAATGATCTTTAAAGTTTGAGGATGAATTATCAACCATAACCTCTCTTGAAGATCTTGATCAGAATCTATTACAACAATTTAAAGAGTCTATAGAAGCGAAATGAGAAGATATATGGCAGATACTTAAAGATAATTGATTGGCAGGACAAAATAAAAATATATGGACTTTGAAGAATAGTGCTGTTTTATTATTTGCCAAAAATCCATCTATTTTATTGTGAAGAAAGTGCTGAATTAAAATTTCTCATTACTTTTGAAAAAAAGCTGACTTTACTGGGACTCCTAATTTTGTTCGTCGCCCGTTTTCTATAGAAGGTCCTCTATTATCTCAGATTGACCAAGCTATAAGCTACTTTAATCAAGTTATTAAAGAATCAAGCCCTCAATTGTCATGATCTAGGTTTATTCCTACTATGATGATTCCTTTACGAGTATTACAAGAAGTAATAGTAAATGCTGTTATTCATAGGAATTATGCAATTCAAAATGATATACAAGTGAGGATTTTTGACAATAAGATTGAAGTAGAAAGTCCATGAACATACCCATGACATATGACTAGTGAGAATATTATCACAGAAAGATTTGCGAGAAATCCTGTAATATTAAGAACTCTTAACCGCTTTAGTAAATCACCTAATTTAGATATAGGAGAGTGAGTAAACCGTATGTTCGAACTGATGAGGAAACATAATCTTTATGATCCTATTTATTTGCCACAACATATAATTCCGAATTCTGTTGAAGTTATTTTACATAATCTACAAAAAATAGAATATTGGGATGTTGTGAATAACTATTTAACCAAAAATAATCATATAACTAATCAAGAGGCTAGATCGATTACTGGTATTTCAGATACATTAGCAATGACTCGTTTATTGAAGAAATGGGTCGAACAATGATTATTAGATGTTGAATGAGAAAAAAGATATACTGTTTATAAAAAGAAAGGGTCGGATAAAAGTCTATTTTCAGAACGCTTGATAATAGAAAAGTAAGACAGAGAGAACTTAGTTATGGACTACATTCTAAGAATATTCTATTTTCATACAGTTATTTCATGTCCCTCTACCTCAAACTCCAGCAAGCCAAATCAGAAGAAGATGTCAAAGATGCCTATGTGAAGGCATTGGGTCTCAAGGATTATCAAAAGAATCTGATCGATATACAGACGAAAGAGATATGGTTTGAAGCGAAAGTCGGTGCCAAGATCTCTACTTACGAGATGTTTTCACAACTCCTGTGGTATGTGGACTATAATCTCAAAAAAGGAGATGACCTGCCACCATTTCTGTGTGTGATAGATTCGAGAAAAGCAGCCATCATGAAGACAGCTGATGCTATCCCATTACTGGACAAGAAGACGATCAAATGGGGGAGGTCGGGGAGTCATGTGCTACCCGAAGTCGTCGATATCGTCTCGGCATATATCGGTACTTATATCGTCTCGTTCAATATCGAAACACATGAAGATGAGTTTATCACCACAGTCAAAAACGCTATCAAAAGTGGCGATATTATCCGTACGCAGATCACACCAGACAATCTCAAGCAAGTCTTCGATAAATGGATAGACATGATCGGGAAAGAGATCACCGGTGTGAGTGAGGATGATTATTCGCTCCTCTTCTTCGCTGATATCATGCACGATGGGACAGTGAGTACGCATGCCAATCTCCCTGCCGAACTTCTCCACAAAGGCGATTCTCCTGTCTTCGCTCTCGGTGGTAAGCTCTATGAGCTAGGGAATAAAGAGTGATACAGGAGGTTTCGAGCCATCTATGCCAAACCACCGAAGTCCGAGTATCGTGATTATCTCCTCGAGAGGAGAGATAGTCTGATCCCTCTGGACGAGAGGAGCTTCAAGTGAGCCTACTATACACCACTCCATGTCGTAGATAAAGCATATGACAAACTCTCCGAGACACTGGGGAAGAATCGACAAAAAGACTATATCGTCCGAGATATGTGCTGTGGCGTAGGGAATCTGGAAGTCAAACACTCTAACCCTCGCAATATCTATATGTCGACGCTGGATCAAGCAGATGTCGATGTCATGAAAGCGACCAAGACCTGTGTGGCTGCGACGAGATTTCAGTATGACTATCTCAATGATGACATCACGGATGAGGGGACGATAGACTATAGTCTGACAAAGAAGATGCCTGACAGTCTTGTCCGTGCAATCGGTGAGTGAAAGAAAATCTTGGTATTGATCAATCCACCGTATGCGGAGGCAACAAACTCTAAAAATATTAGTAATGGTTTAGAAACATCAACAAAGACAGGTGTATCAAAGACAAAGTTTAGTGAAGTTGGAATGTTAAAATATGGGAAAGCTAGTAATGAACTTTATACTCAATTTATTGCTCGTATTGCACACGAGATACCTAATGCGACACTTGCCATGTTTAGTACACTAAAATATGTATCAGCTCCAACTTTGGACGTTTTTAGAAATAATCGGAATGCTAAATATTTGTGATGATTTATCGTTCATAGTAAAGCGTTTGATGGAATATCTGGGAATTTCCCAATTAGTTTTCTTATACGGAGTACAGATCAAAATGCTAAAAATAGAACACACATTAGTGAAGTCATAACAGATATACTTGATAAAAATGCAAAGCCTATTGGTGAAAAGAAATTTTATGCAATTCAAAATTCAGAATTACTATCTAATTGGATTGATCGTCCCAAGACAAATCAGATAGATGTCATTCCGCTGAAAAATACAATTTCTCCTGCTACTGCCACAAAAGATTTAAGAGGGACAAAATGGTCTGATAATGCTATAGGATATATGTTTAGTGGAGGTAATGATTTCCAAACTTGTTCAACTCAAACAGTAATTTTTTCTTCTGGCTATAGTAGTGCACGTGGATTTTTCATAAACCCCAATAATCTCCGACAAGTAGCAGTCGTCTTCTCTGTCCGTAGACTTATCAAACCTACCTGGATCAATGACCGTGATCAGTTCCTCCAGCCGACAGGGGAGCTAAGTGATGAGTTCAAGACTGACTGTCTCGTCTGGATGCTCTTCAATGGCTCTAATCTCACCGCCTCAGCGAATGATCTCGAACGAAATGGCAAGAAACGATCGATAGTGAATCATTTTATCCCTTTCACCGAGGCAGAGGTCGGAGCAGACGAGAGATTTGAATCTAACTTTATGGTAGAGTATATGAGCGGTAAGACATTCTCTCCCGAAGCCCAGGAAGTCTTGAATGAAGGTAAGCAACTCTGGCAAGCCTACTTCGCCCATACCGATAATCATAACACGAGAGAGGAGTATAAGCTCAATAGAGCTGATGTCGGTCGATATCAGATCCGCAATGCTCTCAAAAAACGCAATGAAAGCGGTGATTTCCCACCTGTTTCCTTCACTCCATTTGAAGAAGCATACAAGGCTCTCAGCGAGAAGTTGAGACCGCAGGTCTTTAGTTATGGTTTTTTGAGGGTGTAGATTAGCCGGTTTGTGATACTGCAAAAAGTTTATCTCTTTTTTCTTCAGGTTTTTTTGGTGCTTTTAATCTCATCGTTATCTCCTTGAAAAGATCCTCAATGAAAATTCTATTAAAGGCATATATATATCTATGATATGATGTTGCAACTAGTTGATTGTCGGTTGCTGTCTTGAGATCGTCGGTTATGCTTAACATATCTCTACCATTAAATGTAGACATGTTTTCTTTCATTCTCCTTGCTGCCTCGTTTAAGAATAATATTAGATCGTTTTTATTAAAACGATCCATACTATTGTTGGACATTGATATTAATTGGTTTAATGGCATGTCTTTTAGATCAACTCCTTTTAGTAGTGTTTCTCATTCACCATTTCCATCCGCTATCGAGACAGCATCGACATCTTCGAAGGAGATCGGCTGATAAGGAGTCAGGATATCTTTATTGTCGGTAACTGCATCTTGCATGAGTGAGTGAAAGAATAATCTAAAAGCTCTCTACGGTAATTGTAATTAAATCTCTTGTTTTGTCAAATCTTCATAAAAAAACCGCTAACTATAGTTAGTTAGCGGTTTTTTATTTGATTAGGAGTATCTACCTATTCTCATTGATGCATTTTTCATAGTTTTTTCTATTCTCTGTTACTTCTTCGAGGGTCTGTTTGCTTATTTCAGTATCAGAATGACATAATTCTTTTCCTGTTGATGTATCGACTAATGATCCGTAAGAAGGTTCTATATTAGAATAAACGATTAGACAGCTCTTGTGCTTTTCACTATAAAAATAGTCACTTACAATATGAGTAATGGCATTACCCGGATCTTCTCTAGATATCTTATCGACCAAATCAGAACACTTTTCATAAGTTTTGTCTATTTCTGCTTGAGTTATAGTTGTAGAATACTGATCTTCTAGTATACCTCTAAGATATGCATCACCTTCTTCTTGGGCTGTATTTTGAGATGATGGTGTATTATTACATCATCCAAGTATAAGGCATGATAAAATGATTAACAATAATCTCATGTTATTTTTGGTTTATAAATAAAATTATGAGATACATACGTAAATACGGTATGGGTATTACTTCACTGTACAACCAATCTGAGTGATATAGTCCTTGTTGTCTTCGATGACTTGCATTGTCGCATCACAGTTTGCTTGAAGCTGTTCGGGTGTGAGAAGCTTCCATGCTTCTATAGTCCTATCAAACATCTCTTGTGCACCAGTGCTATCTCCAGTTGGAGATTTCTCTGCCATACATTTCATGATATCGACATAGCTATTGCATGCATCGATAGCAAACAGTCATGTTCATGCTGTCGTATCAGTAGTGTCAGTAGCAGTATCGCTACTACCACATCCGCTGAGGACGAGAGTCGCTAAGACGATACATGATCATAGTATGAGTTTCTGCATGGGAGTGAGTGATGCAAGGGATAAAGCTATGACTATGATGTAGCTACTTCTTCTTTCTGCTCTTCTGTCGTATCAGCTTTGCTGTTGTCTGCTTTGACTACTACACGCAGATCTTTCTCGACATTGTTATAACTAAATCCTATCGTATATTCACCGAGAGCGA
>CAZBFX010000010.1:0-17179 GCA_964491325.1 uncultured Candidatus Peribacteria bacterium | reverse complement strand
CATCATCGTACCATACATCACTCAATAACTGTCACCTTACATCTATCCGATTATACTTTCATCATATATTGATGGTGGCATATCATTCACGAAAACATCCCGACTCGTCATACCAAACAGGACTCAAAAGTACCCCTTGCTGATTTATTCGATTCCACTTATCGGCGTCTCTTACTCTCATGTATCATTCACTAAAATAATAATCTAACTCGTCATATCGTACATCACTCAGCACAATTCACTTCACATCAATACAATTCCATTTGTGTCATGGGTTCATCGTCGCATAACCATGATCAAACGATGTCACTCCATCATACCATGTATTACTCAACAACTCTCACTTAGCATCTATTCGATTTCGTTTATCGCATTGTTTCACGACAGCATAAGCATCATAAGGAGGCCACATATCATCATATCGGTCATGGGAAAAGAGTGTAGTATGACAATCCATAAGATTATATTTGCCTCATTGTTTGATACTCATATATCACTCAACGAGCGATCATATTTCATCATACCATGTATTGCTCAACACTTCTCCTTTGGTATTGATTCGATTTCGCTTATCGCATTGTTTCACGACAGCATAAGCATCATAAGGAGACCATATATCATCATATCGGTCATGGGAAAAGAGTGTAGTATGACAATCCATAAGATTATATTTGCCTCATTGTTTGATACTCATATATCACTCAACGAGCGATCATATTTCATCATACCATGTATTGCTCAACACTTCTCCTTTGGTATTGATTCGATTTCGCTTTTGACCATCTCTGACCTTCACATATCATGATGAAAAAGATCGAACATCATCATAGATGACGTTAGGTATTGCCTCTCATGTTTGGCTAACCAATACTCGTTTCTCTCATTTTTTCGCAGATGCATATCACTCAGAGAATGGTGTTGTATAATCATACCATATATCACTACACAGCTTTCCATCGACAGATAACCGATTATACAGATCTCATTGTCTCACAGTAGCGTATCATTGAGAAAATGATCAAACACTATCATACCATAGAGTATGTAACAACATTCCATTCGTATCGATCCGATTTCGTTTATCGCATTGTTTAACTCATGCATATCACTCAAAAAATGGACAGATATCATCATACCAATCTTCTGTGAGTAATCTTCATTTTTTATCAAGTCGATTCTTTTTTTCTCATTTCTGCACAATGACATAATCATCTCATGCAAGAAAAGAACCTCCATCATCGTATCGTACATCACTCAGCAGTCTGATATCTGTATCTATTCGATTATACAAGTCTCATTTTCTGACTTTCGCATATCATGCATTAAAATCCGTGACTCGATCATAATCGAGTCGTCATCAATCTTCTTGCTTTCATCACAACACCATAACCTATTATAAAAAACTAAAATAAATACTTCCCTTCTGTATCAATAAAGTTTCGTCATTGTCATGCTATCTTCACTGGAAAGTATCATTCAGAAAAGGATCATATATCATCATACCAAACATTACCAATAAGTTCTCAGTGTATATCTACTACATTTCGCTTCTCTGATTGTTTTACCTTAGCGTATCATGAGACGAACGAAAAAGTGCAATCATATGACTCTTTACTCAAGAGCTTTCATTGAGCATCTATCCAGTTAGCTATAGCACTATAATCAGATCCTTCTATCATTACAGGAGCATATCATTCATGAAAATCATCAACACTCGTATAGCAATCTTCCAATAACTTCTTTCAATGTGTATCTATAAAATTATAGTGATCTCGACCTGACCATACACCTTCGAGAAACCATGCATATCACTCATGAAACTCTCCGACACGATCATACCATGTATCACTCAGAAGCGTCCCAGCTTTATCTATCCGATTATACACTCCTTTGTGTTTGACGACAAAGTATCATTCCGAAAATCACCATATCTCGTCATAAGGAAGTCGTCAATTATCTTGGCTTAATCAAAGAGTATTCACCATATATTAAAATAATATAAAACTATATATTTATAAACTCTTCTACTACCGCAAACTCCTTCGCAAACGAATAGGTAAACAATTCTGGATGTTCATGAAAGAGTGTTAATAATTCTGCAGGACTAAACTTGTGATATTCCTCTACTTCATCACTCAACACGATCGGACTATCCGAACGACCTCGAAAGTGTCAGGTAAAATGTTTCATCGTCATTCACTTATAGGGAAATTCTCTATAGACGACTGCCAGCTCTTGCAAGGGAGTAGTGATACCAAGCTCTTCATCGAGCTCTCTGAGAGCTGCTGTCATATAATCCTCACCTGCATCGACATGACCACAAACCGAGACATCATAGAGCCCTGGCTCGACGGACTTCGTCAGAGCACGCTTGGAGATGATGAACTTCCCATCCGAGTCCTGGATAAAGACCGCGACATTTCTCGTGATATGACCATGCTCATGCTTCTCTGCCAAGGAACATTGTCCGATCACTTCATCGTTGTCGTTCACGATATCGATTTTTTTCTCCATAAAGATGAAAGAGAATAAATAATATTATTGAGCTACAACTTCATTGCCAATCTTACGAGCACGCTCTGGTTTATCCAGATCGATTCAGAGAGACAATCAAACTGAGACAAGTATATTTCGTCACAATACAAGTTGTACATATTCGTTATAGTCACTCTCAGCAATAGGAATGATAGACCCCGCTATGCTATGACTACTGATAAAGACAATTTTAGTACCAATAGCATCATAAATATTTTGTATCTTTTCAACTTCACTCACTCGTGGATCAACTACAATAATACAATCATCCGCTGTCATGACTTCTTCGATACCATGAAGGAGATATGTTCCTTCGAGGAATTGTGATTTCTTACGAGTAATCTCATTTGTCTTGAGAGCCAACTCTTCTGCGACACCATTATTGCGACCTGCTCGATAGATAGTTTTCGATTGTGCAATCATATCAATAATATGCGGAGCTATATCGTGCGACAAACTTTCATCAATATGCTGTGATAAGACATGTAGATCGATATCTTCTTGATTATTTAATGATCTAAACAGTATATCATAGAAAAGGGCTTGCTCTATGACCGACTTCGTTGCAGCGACAGCTTGCTCTTTCCCACAGCGTAAAAGATGTGATACTTTCGTCACTTCGGTAAGAGCACTTCCAGGGGTGCATGTCAATCATATAATAGTCTCTCATCTATTCTTCTCACAAAAAGAAAGGGACTCTTTTGTCCTTCCCGAATTAGAAGCGACTATGCTAGTATATCATTGGAGATCATATTCACTACTCTGATACGCCCCATCGGTGATGATAGTTTGTTTGTATCACTTTTTATGAGCCTCATACATGAGTCTATTCGCAGGGAAAATACGAGACGATCATTCTCCCGTCAAGAGAACTTTACCAGAGACAATATCTCCTAATTTCTTAATCGCATCAATATGTATGTTCTTCACTATAGCTATTGTTTCAAGCATCTCTTGGATAAGAGCAAAATCAGAGGACTTTTTCATATAGAAATAATAACGATATAAAAAAGACTATACAACATCTGTATAGTCAAATATATATCTCACCACAAGAGGAAAAGATATTATTGGAGAGATGGAGTATAATTTCTCTGCACATACTTATAGAGTTCACCCACTAGCAAAACCACTAGTGAGAGCAGGATGCTAAGACCAAATACTCACCGACCAATCCATGTAAATCATAATAGAGCAGCCAAAGGCGATCGAGCGATAGCGAGAAACTGGAGTATAAGTGATACAATAGTACCGAGAATGATAGCCTTATTGGAAAATAATCATAACGAAAATACCGAACGAGTAAACGATCTCAGATTATAGAGATTGGAAAATTGACAAAAATACAGCACCAAGAAAGAGACTGTCACTGTCGTCATCGCATCCTGCGTCATACTATATGTCACGATATAACTTCCTGCCACGAGGATAATCATAGTCAACGTATTGAGAGCCAGTGTCACCATATCTGTCCCTGTGACAAAACTATGTCACAATTTATTGGGGGATTGTTGCATTTCGTTACCTTCTGGTCACTCAAATGCCACTCCTATACCAGTGATTGTCTCTGTCACGAGATTGAGCCACAGTAACTGACTAGCAACAAAAGGTATACTTTCAGACCATAACAATATCACGATCAGTGATCACATACCAGCCAACACTCTATTGATCGCCAATAATGATGATTTTTTGACATTGTTATAAATAATACGTCACTGCTTGATAGCCAAGACGATAGTAGCAAAGTTATCATCAGCCAGGACAATCTGTGATGATTCACGAGCGACATCTGTTCCGATGATACCCATGGCTATACCGACATCTGCTTTCTTCAGTGCAGGAGCGTCATTGACACCGTCTCATGTCATAGCCACTATCTCACCACTACTCTGCAAGAGAGACAATATCTGTAGCTTACGCTGTGGCGTACAACGAGCGAAGACATTACATGTTTTAGATTTATCCAAGATATCTTGATCACTACAGTCATACAGCTCTGATTCTGTATAGACATCAGGATACTGATCGTCTACCAATCATAACTTATAGCCTATAGATTTGGCAGTACTTTTGTGATCTCCTGTGATCATGATCACTCTGATACCAGCTGAATGACATTGCTTGATCGCATCGGGGACTTGCTCTCTCAACGGATCCTGTATGACGACACAAGCGACGAACTCCAAATCACATAAATCATCAACACTGATATGGCTTTTATCATGGGGAATTTTTTTTCTCGCTAGTCCTAGGACTCTTTTTCACTGACTAGCGTGGTAATCGATAGTCTGAGATCGTTGGTATGTATCTTGGGGAGATGCAGTAGAATCTGCTAATATATTATCTCATGCTCCTACCACGATGATTTCTTGATAATCATGATATCTCACCAGTGTCGCTCTCATCTTCTTGTCAGCACTAAAGGGCAAGTCTGCGACTATCGTAGAGAGATTTGCAAGAGACTCTTTAGTCAGATGACCCTTCTTCCCCACCACATGTAATGCGATCTCTGTAGGATCTCCTATAAGCTCGACACTCGCATCTTCTTTTATCGTCACCGATCACTGATTACACAGTGTCACCATCTGCAAGATAGCAGAAAGTCTCGCATCATCATGGAGTACAACTTCATTGTTTTGTGAATCATAGAAGTTTCCTTGGTCACTCCGACCACTACCACTGACGGTATAGAGTTGGGATGGCGATGTGATGATCGTCTCCACCGTCATAGCATTCTCGGTCAGCGTACCTGTTTTATCGGTACAAATAATCGACACTGCTCACAATGTTTCTGTGGCAGTGAGTGAACGAACTATAGCTTTCTGATACGACATAGTACGTGCACCTATAGCCAGCACGAGGGAGAGTATGGCAGGTAATCACTCCGGTATACCCGACACCAATGAAGCAATACCAAACATCAATGTATCCAATCGTGGTGCATGATGCATATAACTGAGAGATACATTAATCAATGATCCGACCACAGCGATTATAGCGATAACTTTACTTAAGGAAGCAATATTTTTTTGAAACTGCGATTCATTGGGAACAATAGCATTGAGTGATCATGCGATATTTCCCATCTGAGTCTGGAGACCTGTCGCTACCACGAGTACCTCAGCACGACCCGATGCGACATAGGTTCACATCCATACCATATTGATACGATCAGCCAATGCCGTCGAGAGTGGCAATGTGTCAGATACTTTACTCAATGGATATGTCTCACCAGTCAGGGCACTTTCCACGGTTCTAAAATTAGAGACAGTGATTATCCTAGCATCTGCAACTATTTTATCTCATTCTTCGAGTATCACGATATCGCCAGGGACAATATCATGAGCAGATAAGATCAGTATCTCACCATTTCTTTTCACCTTTGTGGTCTGGATAACGATCGTAGAGAGAGACTTTACTGCTTTATTTGCTTTAATCTCTTGTACAGCACCTATCAATGCATTGACTCACAACACCAAAAAGATAACCGCTGCGTCAATATATTTACCGAAAATCGCAGAGAGAATAGCAACGATCACTAATATATAGACCAAGATATTATTGAACTGTCCTAGAAATATGAGGAATCGAGAAGGGTCTTTTGCTATAGGCAGGACATTGTTTCCATACTTCTCTCTCTGAGCAAGCACTTCCCTGTCACTAAGTCAACGTAGTGATGAAGACAGCGAGTCAAAAAGTTCATCTATAGGATACGCATGAGAAGACGACAACATAATACGTAGAAAATGAAAAAACTAAAAAGACTATACAGTATCTGTATAGTTAATTTATATTATTATTGCAAGATAAAGACTTATTCTGCTTTTGTATACGACCCCTCATCCAATCATATAGGAAATACCTTTTTCGAATACTGCAAAATACCTTCTTTACTTCAAGGTTGAGAGAAATGTCATGCCTTATTATTTCGCTCAATAGAGAGATCATTTCCTTGCCTGACCGTTCACACAAGAATACTTATTCTATGAGACTGATTGCTTATATTACTAGCATCTGTCAGTAACGCTTCCTTAAGTTTATATCCTATTCATTGTTTTCTATGCTCCTTATCTGTTGCCATATATTTTACGAAAAGCAAATGAGAGATTCATCGTTTTTCTGATTTTCGTCTATCATCGCGATGTCACCAAAGGCATCATCTTATGATAGATTGTGTATCAGCAACAACATGAATAAATGATGATGGGTCACTGGACAAATCTCTTTGTAACTCTTCAAGACTATTGAGTAAGAGAAAATCCTCTTCTTGAGTAGGATAAAGATGTGCTATATCTTGGAAGGTATGATGTATAAAAGAAGCAACCTGCACAAGCAAATCTTTATTTTTACCTTCCTGAAAGTCTATGCTTGTATACTTTTGTATCTCCATTATCCATACAATAACTAAATTACTTCACCACCACCTCCACTACTGCCAATGTCTGTCCTCCAAGTGATACTGCGATATTGTGTGTTCACTTCTTGTTTGCCGTGATAGACATAGTCTTCTTGCCTCACTCGATATACTGGAGAGACTTCACTGATGAAGAGAGTCAGCCGGTCGGTGAGATGATCGTAAATGCACTCGGCAAAGCACCCTTATAGAGTCAGGCAGTTCATTTCTTGGTGACATAGACTGTGAGATCAGCAGATTGTCCGAGAGTCATCGATGATCCCAGTGATGAGACGATCTGAATATCTCGATCTTTGACGAATCTGATCGCATCCGCTGTCATCTTGCTAGGATTCAGTGTACGAAGTGTCACAAATGATGGGGCATTCACTGATGCGACATTATGCGTGTCTACAGGAGGAGTATAGGTTGTAGTGGTGGGAGCTGTCGATGCGACCGCTCTTCCACTATACTTCTCGAGGAGAGCGACTGGGTCAAGCTGATACTTCGCCAACTCCTCTCTACATGCACCTGCATCGATGATAGCCATCTCTCCCATCGTCTTCTTCGCTTCGCAACCAGCGAAGTAATATGCAGGACGACCATTACTATCTCTATCTATCTCGAAATGAACATGATACCCTCATAATGCACCAAATGTATTACCTGAGTTACCTATCGTCCCGATATGCTGTGACTGGGTGACATGATCTCATTTCTGTACACTGATAGTATCCATATGTGCATAGACTGCGTGATAATGTTCTCCGCCGATCGTAAACATGATCTTGACGACATTGCCATAGCCATTTTGTCGACCAGCATAGGTCACGAGACCGTGGGCGATAGCATAGAGAGGCGTCCCCTTCGCTGATGCGATATCCAGACCTGGATGAGCACCTGCTTCCATATCCCACTGTCACTTGTATGTCGCTCACCACAAGACGGTATAGACACTACTCATAGGCGTATCTTTATCTATCATCAGATCACGAGAGGCAGCATAGTTCGCATTGAGGATACGGGGTAGGTTGACCTTACACTTCGCATCGAGCTCTGACCATGGCTTGAGCTGTGCTCTACAAGGCAAAGTAGTGACCTGACGGACAGGGTAGACCAGCGAAGTATTGGTAGCGAGAGTTGGTTTGGATGTCCCTGCCCATAGTGATGTCGTGACGAATCCTACTGCCAAGACGATACAGAGAGCACTATGTTCGATCGTATCGAGATGGTGAACTATAGCATGCAAGAGATCTCTCCGATGACGGTGATGCTTGGCGATATGTTTCGCTATATGATGATGGATATGGCTATGGAGTGACATAATAACTCGATGAAGAGTAAAATATATCACAATTGTAGGGAAATATAATTATTTGTCAAAAAAATGAGGACTTTTTCTCCATCATTCTCTCAATCCCTCATCATCTCATTCTTTCAGTCTCTTCTCACATAAGTCAATATAATCGCACAACATAAAACAGAGAAATGAAGATATTTTCACCCCCTCTCCCCTTCTTTCTTGCATACAAATAGCAGAAAAATATACTTATAGTAGTCTCTTTTGACAACTTTCAACCATCTTCAACTATTGTAAACAATGTTCAACAACTTTTAACTACCTTCAACCATTACAGCACATGTCTGACAGCACTATCCCTATGATGACAAATCCCAATATGCCTGTCTGAGGCAATGCTACTCCTCCAGCACCAGTCACTCCTACTCCTGTCGTTGTGACTCCTGTCCAGACACCGCAACCAGTGCCAGTGCAAACTCCCCAAACCACTAACCCGCAAAACCCGCAGCAAGTGACGGGGCAGGCTCACCAACTCACCAACGCACCAATGTGAGTCCCCGCACCCGTAATGATCAAAAAATGATCTAAAGTCTCACCCATGGGATTCGCTATCGGCTGTGGCGTCTTCGCCATCATCCTGATCGGACTCATCATGACTATCCTCTTCGTCGCTATCCAAAATCCGGAGAGGTTTCAGTGAATCATCGGACTGGAAGGCATCAAAGTCTGACTCAGACTCTTTGCAGGATTATTCTTCGGATTGGTGTTCTTCGCAGGATTTGGTGTCACGATGGTCAATCTCTACAAGGTCGTCACGAAGAAAGACACTCGCAAGATAGGCTATATCATCGGACTGATCTTCGGTATCGTCATGCTGATAGGCTCTGCGACAGGAGGTATCGTCGTCTTCAGGAAGATCAACGAGATCGCATCGACCACAGGAGCAAATAGCAGTCTCATCATCGCATCGATCATGAGCAAGACAGGACCATATCAGATCACTGCTGATACCAAACTCATCGCTCCTCTCTCTATCTCGTATGCATTCAATGATGCATTGCTCAAAAGATTTGTCGCTGCAGATTTCGCTGATAGCACTATCAATACGATCGTCCTCCAATGTGGCAACGGACAAGGTATCCCCTATACGACCAATGGCTTCAGCGAATGATGTCTCTATATGACCAAAGGAGACTATACTCTCTCTCTCGACATCAATAGTACTGACAAAGCAAGCAATACAAGCAAGACACAAAATATCATCATCTGACCGATCACTGTGCATAGCGAGATGATACTGACCCCATCACAGTGATCACTGAGCTTCAATAGTAAACAAAACGAGATCATCATAGGTAAAGCTCCGACCAAGCTCCTCATCGATGCCAGTAAAATATTCAGCGATCTAGGCCTCGCAGACTACCGTATCGAACGGGATATGGATGGCGATGGGACGATAGATAGCACGAATGACAGTAGTATCAGCCATCAATATCGTCAAGCAGGCATCCAGACATTCTCCTACAGTCTCCCTGATGTCGATCCGACACTCATCTATACGACGAGCTTCAGAGTCGAGCAAAGCGATGTCCCTATCTGTACCCTGACTGCCACTCCCTCATCATGACCAAACTATACCATCAATGCGTCATTTGATGATATCACCACTCGTATCAGTTCCTATCTCTATACGATATATGATGCGACCAACAATAGAAAGATAGAAAGTATCACAAGTAGCAAACCATCGCTCAATTATGCATTGAGTAAAAAATGACAGTACATCGTCCAGCTCTCCTACATCACCGACGAAAACAAACAATGATACTGTGAGACGGACGCTATCCAGGTCGGGACATCTGACTTCACAGTCGGCTATAGCCTCCAGTACAAATGACCCAATGACAATAATCGAAACGATATCTCTCCCACAGGCATCGTCACCAATAATGACGGTACACTCATCGTAACGACTGTCCCTACCGTCCTCTCCCTCCAGATCAATACTATCACACCTCTCACCGATAGCACGACCGTCGAAGTCATACTCGATGGCAAACCCATCATCGGTGATGAGACGAAGAAGTTTTCTCTGACACTCACCTCGTCCAGCCACACATCGATACAGATCAAAGTCCGTGATACCGTCAGCAAAGCAGAATCTATCACGACGATCCCGCTCTCGATCAGACAAGAAGCAGTCAGCGGTAAGATCAGAGTCTTTCCCGACACAGTCGGTAATTCACCTTTTGAAGCGACACTCGATGCATCGACGATCACCGTCATCGACAAGGATGATGAGATCATCTACTTCTCTCGAGACTTCGGCGATGGTGTGAAGAATCCTAACACATCCCAGTGAAGAGTCCAACACACCTACGTCTACAATGAGAAGACCCAATGAGGTAGCTACTTCCCTACTGTCACGATCACCACGAAGAAAGGAAAAAAGACCACCATCAAAACCGATAATCCCATCCTCGTAAAAAAGCCTCTCGCACAAGCGAGTATCATGATCGATTCGCATCCTGCTCAGGTAGCGAAAGTCGGTGATCAAGTCACCTTCTCGCTCCATACCGATGGATTACCAAAGAGTGTCGAACGATACTTCAGTGCGGACAATATCATCAAATGCGATGCCAAAGCCTGCGACACCATCCCTACTACCTTCGATAAGCCTGGCACCTACACCGTGAAGGCGACCATCGTCTACGAAGATCTCAACAAAGTCGTCGCGACGACGAGATTGACTGTGGAAGAATAGATTCCTTTGTCATTGCGAGGCTAAGCAATCTAAATCAAAAAAAAAGACGCATCTGCGTCTTTTTTTTATTTAGCCAATTGATCGAGAAAGCTTCATGTTAAATTAAGTTCATTTTTCATCAATTGCTGTAAATCTTTTACAATGGACGATAAAACTGGAGAAATAGGTCAGAGAGATTCTATTTTTGCTGAATCCACTTTACTCAGTAAAGCATGAATCTGTGGAGTATTTTCTCGTCTTTCGGTCACTTTTAAATCTATAACATCTATCTTAAGGAATGATAATAAATCTAACAAATGATCTTGCACAAATTCCAACCTTTGATATGGTCTAGCATCTTCATTAAATTTTTTATCAAATTCAAGGAAATATGTAGGTTTACTCAATATCGATAATAATGCACTTTCTCATTTTTCTCACAATAATCAATATATTCCCTTAAGACATTGTCCATTGATATTTCTCTGCGATTTTAAATCTTCCATACTATCCATCATATTAAAAAATAAAATATATAACTTCAATGAACGATATATAATCATATCTCTATCGTTTGTCAAGCGATAGTGAAAAAATCTCCCACTATGACCATCTCCTCCCCTCATCACAAAAATCCCCACTCAGGTCTGAGTGGGGAATTCTTATATTAAGAAAATTCATCATTCATCATTTCTCCTACTCCTTCCCCCAATAGTTTCCTCTCTGTGGTCTCTCTGCTTCACTACGAGGAGCGAGATCACCGATGAGAGCTTTCGCAGAGCGAGCTTCTCTGGCTTTGTCGAGTGCAGATGACGACCTGTCACCTCCTCTACTTGCCCCGTCAGCACTACGGGGTCATGACCCGAACCTGGATCCGCCCCTACTCGCTCCATCACGAGATCCTCATCTATCTGATCCAAACCTAGATCCTCCTCTGTCTCCTCCGAATCTAGAACCACTTCTCTCTCATCCTCTATCCGATCCAAACGATCTTCCTCCTCTCTCTCCTCATCTGTCTCCACCAAATCATCCTCTCGATCCTCATGCTCTCGGAGCATAGGCTGGTCTATCTGCTCCAAATGTCGATGATCTCTCTGGTGCAGGTGCACCGTCAGCAGCTTCTCCACCACCAAATCTTGGTCATGCGAATCTATCTGCTCACCCTCTCGGAGCATATGATCTTCCTCAGCCAAATCTTCCACCTCTGGATCCTCAGCCAAATCTCGATCAGCCACTTCTTCCTCAACCTGATCTTCCATTAAGGTCAGATCTTTCTACTTCTGTACCATTTTCATCGACCTTCTTGATCTTGATCTTGTTTCTTCTCTCTATCACCTGGAGAGACTTCATCTCGCCATCAGAGACGAACATGATCGCCTTACCAGACTTCCCTGCTCTGGCTGTACGACCGATACGGTGGACATAGCTCTCAGGATCTTGGGGGACGTCGAAGTTGATCACGAGATCGATATCTTTCATATTGAGTCCACGAGATGCGACATCGGTAGCGATGAGTATCTTCATCTGGTTCTCTTTGTACGCTTTGAGGGTCGCGAGACGTTGGCGTTGATCCACATCGCCATGCAAGAGTCAGACAGAGTATCCTTTCTTATAGAGAAACTCTTCTAGTTCATCCGTCTTGTATTTCGTCTGAGTGAAGATGATGATCTTATGATCTTTGTGTGATTCTATCCATTTGACAAGCATATCGAGTTTGCCGATATGGGGTGCCATCACGAAGGCATGATCGATCTTATCGACGACGACTTGTTCGGGTTCGATCTGGATAAAGGCATGATCTGCAGGGATATGACGACGAATGATATCTTTGACTTCATTCGTGACCGTTGCCGAGAAGAGCATTGTTTGTTTGAGATTGGTACATTGGCTTCGCATCCATTCGACATCATCGATGAATCCCATATCGAGCATACGATCGACCTCATCGAGGACGAAGTATTTGATCTGTTCAGGTTTGAGCATCTTGCGTTCAAACATATCGACTGCACGACCAGGAGTACAGACAGCGACATGCATGCCTTGTTCCATGAGCTTCTGTTGGAAACGCATACTACGACCTCCGTATGCAGCTAATGCTCTCACACGAGAGTAACGACCGAGATTAAAAAATTCTTCTTGTGTCTGCACAGCGAGTTCACGAGTCGGCACGAGGATAATCGCTTGGATCTCACGGAGATTCACATCGACCGAATCCAAGATAGGAAGTGTAAATGCAGCTGTCTTCCCTGTCCCTGTTTGAGATTGTCCGACGACATCTTTACCTGCCTGAAACGCAGTGATTGTTTGCTCCTGGATAGGAGTAGGCTGTTCGTAGCCTAGTTCATTGAGTCCACGGAGGACTCCTTCTTTGAAATTGAAATCAGTAAATAACATAATGCAAAAAATAAGCAATAAAAATACTGCAGATACACACAAAAACAAGAATATAGCCGAGAAAAGGCTACGAAACTATGAGACAACGATATAGTGCTGACAGAGAGCGATATGATGATCGCATGTATATCTATCTCGATCCACAGCCATGGAAAGATAGTATACGACAAAAGAGGCAATATATAAGCGTCTGATATGATGTGTGACATCACAGTGAGTTCTCTCACCGCATCATATCTATACATAGTGATAGAATAGGAGATGCTACAGCCATAGAATGAAGTCAGGACAGACCGTTGTGATGCTCAAATACGACGAGCGAAACGATATGCGACACCATGGTGACGAGAAACTACCAAGCATTATAAGGAAAAAGTGGGGAAATGCAAGAGGGAATGAATTAGTGCGATTTTGGGTTGTAAATACCATGGTGAGTCTGTAAGATAATATCAATATTAATCAAAAGATGAGAAAAAGATCATTGAATTTAGTTTTTATAATAAACAATAAGATGGCTAGTATATATGCAAACCCAGTAATAATAAAACCCACTTATCATACTTTTCCAAAAGGATTTTTCCAAACAAAGTTTTGAGAATCGCTGATAGTAAAAAAAAGTAAGTTTCTGAAAAAATATACGAGCCCAACGTGAAAAAACAAATATAAAAGATATTTATGATCCCCTTTGAGATATGCAGGAGGTAAAAGTTTGGCTACTTGATTATTAGTTGAACTATTGCCAGATAATATAGAAAGAATTGTCTCTCCATTTTTCTGATGATGAGCCTTTGAAATCGCATGTGCAAAAGAGTTATGATTAGAAGTTATTGGATATGATATATTTGATTTACTTGTTAATTACTGGCAGTATCAGGTTCATAATCCTAAATGACTAGCAGAAAAGTTGGGAAAGTTTATTCCAACAAAAGAATGATTTATAAGTGCAAAAGAACAACTAAAAAAACACTGGTTGTGAAAAGAGATTATAAAGGACAATCTTTATTTGGCCGCATTATTCTTTTTCAATCACAATACATCTTATTGACCTCATACATTGTGATGGCCATCTAGTGTCTATCTACAAGAAAAACGTTATAACACAATGATGGAAAAGGTAAGAAATTTTAGTTGATGAAACTTGAGTGTTTACTGTGAGGATTTCATCAATATAATGGATATGCATAAGAATGACTTTCTTTACTGCGACCCACCATACTATCTAGAATGAGATTCCAAAACATTTGTATGATTATATCCTCATAGAAATTTCCCTATTCATCATAATGGCTTTAATCATAAATGATTGTGTGATTATCTAAAGAACCATAAATGAGGATTTATTTTATCGTATAATGATTGTTCTACAATTAGAGAGCGGTATAAAGACTTTAATATGCTTACCCCTTCTTGGCAATATACTTTTAGTCAGTGAGATACTAGAATATGAGAAAATAGAATAGCAAACAATAACTGAAGTCATGTAAAAAAATCACATGAACTTATTATTTATAAATTACCAAACTAAAATTATGGCATGAAAACGCTGACTAAATTCAGATGATGCGAGAAAAGTCCGTCAACAATGACATGATGACGCATTAGAATTTGCATTATCAATATGATTAAATCAAGACTACAAAAACGATCAAAAGGCAAAAAAAGATGTAATTGATCCTTCTTGAGATGCACATTCTGTTAAAAGTGGAGAGAAAAAATGGCAGATATTTTTGTATTGAGTCTCTCGCTTTGAGCTAGATGAAGCATTTGCTGCAATGAACTGAGTTTGACAGATACTTATAAACTGCATAAATGCATTCCCATTAAAGTTTAGTGACTATGAAAAAAACAAAATAGAATATAAAGAAAAATTACGTGAGTATATGAGAGCTCTAAAAGAAAGATTATCACTACCAATGCGTTTAAAGGCATTCCTATGAAAAGCAATGTTTAATGGCTGAGAAGTTGATTATTTGACGATAAAAGATTGATGAGTATTTCATATATTTTATTATAAAGATGTGATTACGGTTCTGAGTGATAATTTTGAAGTACAAAATTCACAAGCGAGATCTATATGACAATTTCCTGAACAAAAAGTCATACTACGCTATAATGGAAATAATGTATGAGAGATAGAAATGCGTAATGATAGTGAAACTCATTATAGAGAAATACGTTTCAATATGATGAAAGTCAAATTTATGAAATTGATTTTTGAAAAGATAAAAAATAAATCTAAATTTTGTGATAATGTATTTGTTTATTGAGAAGCGACAAAGAGATTTTGACGTCGATAATTTTTGTATAATTACATATACTAAAAGATGCAAACAATCTTCACCCGCATCGTCTCTGGCGAGATCCCCAGCACCAAGATCCGAGAAAATGATGAGTTTCTCGCCATCCTCGATCTCTTTCCGAACTGTAAAGGTCAGACCCTCGTCATCACGAAGACTCGATACCCATCAGACCTCACGCTGATGCCTCAGGATGTCTATACTCGCTATATGCTGGCCGTCCAGGAGGTCTGTCAACTACTCAAGACATGACTCTCTGTCCCGAGAGTCGGTATCATCGTCGAAGGTACCGAGATAGACCATGCTCATGTGAAGCTCTATCCCATGCACTGATGAGATACTCCGATCGAGACAGCATCCAGGCCAGACCAGAAGTTCTTCTCTACTTACCCTGGCTATATGACATCCATCGGTGGACAGATGATGAGCCAAGACCAGAGAGATGCTATCGCCAGCGAGATTCTCTGATAAACAAAAAGAGAGATCTTTCAATCTCTCATTCCCTCCATCTCTCATTCTTTATCTCATCACCACTACCGTCCCTCCGAGCTCACGCTTCTGGATCGCATCAGCGACTGCCTCATCCGTGACAAGTCGACTTGCCATATCCGTCACAGGATCTGCATCGAGTCATTCGACTGATTGGATGAGAGCGATCTTCTTCCCATCTATCATGATGATATAATTGAGTTTCTGATTTTTGTCTGTCCGAGCCTGCACTGCATAACCAGCGACATCGTACTCACCAGGGTATTCGATATGCGTCGAGCGATCTCTCACATAGACGACATCCTCACCCCTCTCCATAGCGAGTGAAAGCGTCGCAGCATCAGGAGAACTTCCTTCTCCTCGATAGAGTGTATTATTGATCATATATCATCCATCGACCAGTTCGTAGTGTATCATCAGCCACAAGAGAGAAATAAAAGAAAAGTATGCAGACACATACATAATGTCTTCATACTAGCCATATACCCTCTGCATAGCAAGAGAAAGTATTGCACAAAGTAATTACTCTATTCTCCCTATCTTCCTTATTCTCCCTATCTTCCTCTTAAGTAAAGAAATTCGGATTGATAAGATACAACACCACTCCCAATGCACCAAAGACAGCAAGTCAGATAGCAACACCTTGGACTTTTTTCCATCAATCATCATAACTACCCTCAATAGTCATCTGCACACCACCGATGATCAGCATAAAGAAATTCAGCAATCCAAGAAGTACCATCAAGATCTTGATCAAACCACTTACTAATACAGGGAAAGCATTGAGCTGATTGACGACGATCGTCTGATCAGCACCCTCTCCTGTACCTATGATGCTTGCATCACCGATGGTATTGGTATTGCCATATCTGATACAACGTCCGATAAATGGCATATTTGTATTGAGTTTGAGACCACAGTTGCACTTCACAGGATCACAGACTTCACATTTCTCTCCATCAAGTGTCCATACCCTCTTATAGTTGGGAGCACACTGACAGGCACCATTGGCAGTGATCGCACCA
>CAZBFX010000009.1:0-17934 GCA_964491325.1 uncultured Candidatus Peribacteria bacterium | reverse complement strand
CGAGATCATCGATGACCCCATCTGCCGACATCACATCCAAAGTCGATACGATCACGCATCGTCAGCCTACCCTCTTCTCTTCGACCATTAGCGATGAGAGAGGCGAAGAGCTCTTCTACGATACGATCCCTGTGAGCGAATTCGTCGCATCACAGTCGATTGCGAAAGTGATCGGACATTTATGGCTCAAGAAAGAATTACCTGACCGAGCATGTACATTTATCACCACTGCTCTCATCCTCCTCGCTGATCATGGTCCTGCGGTCAGTGGAGCAGTGAATACGAAAATCACTGCCAGAGCAGGCAAAGATCTCGTGACGAGTCTCATTGCATGACTTGCGACGATCGGTCCGAGATTCGGATGAGCGATCACTGATGCTGCGAAGTATTTCCGACAAGCGAGACGTGACGGGCAGTCAGCGAAAGACTTTGTCGAATCAATGAAAAAGCAAGGCATCATCATTCCATGAATATGACACAAGATCAAGAGCATCTACAATCCTGATCGTAGATGCGAACTCCTCAGACAATCTCGAGAGAAAGCACCACAGAGAGAGACACTCGACTTCGCTCTCGCAGTCGAAGAGCTCACCACACAGAAGAAGCCTAATCTCATTCTTAATGTCGATGGCCACATCGCTGCTATGCTGATCGATATGATGATCGCACTCGAGATGAGTGATGAAGACATCACTATGTATATCGATGGCGACCTGTGTAACGGCCTCTTCATCGCTGCCAGGACGATCGGTTTCATCGGTCATTATCTCGATGAACAGAGACTCCAAGAGTGATTATTCCGTATGCCTGAGAAACATATCTTATATAGCTAATTTTTCGAAAGTATTTATTCCTATTTAGTGTACTATGCAATGACGATCTCGTGTGAGAAAATGATATTTCAAGCCATTTAATATAAAATATCTACGGCCATTTTTATTTATTATGGCTATGTTATTTATTGGAAGTGGTGTATTGCAATTCATAGAGCAGCAATCAATAATTGATAATTGAATAGCAACAACTTGAATGATTATTTGATCGGAAGTTAGGAAGAGTACAAATAGGAGTAAGCTAAAGGTTTATACACCAATAATCCGCTATTTCTGCTGAGAAAGAGAAATAACAACAACATTACACTATTCATCGTCCACACCACCCAATGAAGGGGAGGAAATAGATATATTGTGTTTACCAGACAATCCAAAGGTATTTATTGTTAACTCTTTTAGCGGAAAATATCTTAATGCTTTCATGTTCCTTATTGTAGGAATTATCATGTTGACGATTCCATTGATAAGATGACGATATGCATTATATTTTTTCTTTTATGAGAGACATATGAAGAAGTATGGCATTCTCATCCAAAGTACTGTCACTGCCATCATAAAAAATGACAATTTCGGCATCAACGGTATATGCCGTCATTACTTCATAAGTGAATATAGAGACCCAAATACCAATCAATCATATACATTCAGAAGCAGATTATATCGAAAAATACTCACAAGATCAATGAAAAAGGGAATGCTCATCGATGTTTACACTCTACCCCATAACTATACAAAGTATTACATCGACGATCGCTTTCTCTATAAAAAAAGATAATATATTTTATCTCTTTTGCTTCTCACCCACATGTTCAGTATCACCCGTCTCACTCCTACTCTCCTGGCAGCTCAGTTTCCCTCATTTTGTGAGACACTCAATCACTTATCAAGCATAGGAGACCTGACACTCGAGAAAGCTCTCGAAGTCTTACAAAAGTCAGATGCTTCATGATCCTTTATGGCTGTAGCACTAGATGATGAGACTGGCGAGATCATCGCATCATGAACACTTCTCATCCAGCCGACATTTATGAGATGAGGGAAGAATGCCGCCCATGTCGAGACTATCGTCACCAGGAAAGGATACGAATGACAGGGCATCGGCAAAGCGATCATGCATGCCATCATCGACTATGCGAAGACCCAAAACTGCTACAAGATCATCGGTGACTGTGACGAAAGCCTCGTCGGACGATATGAGAGATTTGGACTAAAAAATGCTGGAGTCTTTATTAGAGAGTATCGGGGTTAGGAAGTTAGTGAATTGGGAAGTTGGTAAGTTAGTAGTTTCGCTTTATAGTTTCGCTCTTAACCACTTTCAACCATTTTAGACTATTTTCAACCACTTTCAACAATGCTCAAATCTCTTATTCTGTATTATCTCCTCCTCATCAATCTAGCAACTCTCCTCACCTTCGGTCGAGACAAATATCGTGCGAAGACGAAATGATGGAGAATATCGGAGAAGGCACTCCTCATACTCACCGCCATCGGTGGATGAATTGGTGCCTTGATCGGTCAATCATTTTTTCGTCATAAGACTACAAAATGAGCATTTGTATGGAAGTTTTGGGTGATTATCGTCGTATGGATCGTTGCTATCGTGTGGTATGCAGTAAGTAAGTAATAAAGCTCTCATCTTAATTTATAAGGAGAGATAGTTTTTTCTATTGCAATATTTATATACTTTCCATATAATGTCAATTAATTCTTATTCATCTATTTTAGTAAAATCAGGTTAAATAACTTTAATCAAATGAGATTTTTAGAATTTACTATGTATTATTAAGTAAATGTCAGAAATTGAAGATGATGTCAGAGACCAGAATAGTATAGAGAAGTATGATGCTTATTTAGAGTCTAAGCTTCTTCTTTTTGCAAATCTTAAAGAACATTTCGATAGTATTTTAGATCTAAAAGCGACACTAAGGGATCACATATTTCGCCTTCAACAATCCAACAATCAAGATGCGACAACATTGAAACATAGTATTAGGGATGATCTCATTAAGGCAGGGATCTTTAATGAAGAATTAATTCAATTCTTATTATTGATTAGTGAAAGAGAACGCTCCTTTGAAGATTTCCCTAATGAAGCAACAGAAGAAAAGATATGTAGGTATTATTTTGACAAGTATAAGTTTGATGAAAAATGGTCACCGACAACTTTTCGCTTTTACTTTGAAACATTATACCGTTTTCAAAAAGGCTTGAATCTCTTTCTCGAAGAATTAGCTACAAGAATGATTGCCAAAAGCCGTGCTAGTCTAGAACAAACATTTAAAACCGTTCCAGAACCAATAGCTCACCTCATCAAAGAAACAGATATTTATTTCCAGCAAGCATTTTTCTCTTTCTTTGCGGAGCAATCACCATTATCTCTTATTGATGTTACGCATATTACGAAAGAGTTTACGGAACATGCTGATAAAATATCTGGTAAGACATTTATTGATATTGCAAATTATAATAATAGAGAGAAATTCATTCATCTTATAATACATGAGGCAATGCACTTATGTTTTCCTGGATTCGCTCAAACAAAAGTAGAAGAAGCATTGATCGAATATTTTATAGAAAGAATGCTTACGAATTATCCTCCACATAACTTTTCGTATACTCCAGTATCAGAGACATATCAAGAACGAAAAGAATGTCTAAAAGCCATATTACAAACATTACCAGACTTAGAAAAGCATTTTATAAGATTTTTTTTAACATGAGACGATAGTTCATTAAAGAACTTTCTTAAAAATGAATTTTCAGATGAGATTAAAAGACAAATAGAATCAGAATACTATATCAGAGGAATGGGAACCTTTATTAAGGATATAGAAGAAATTGCCAGATAATTTTTTAGTATAAATTAAACCTTTCTATATATCTCTATAATCTTCTTTGTCTGCTCCTCCCATGTCGGGAATGAGGCAGCAACCGCGTCAGGCGACTTTCTTGGTCACGATACTACATAGTCCTCCATCGCCGATCGTAAAGACTGCGATGAAACATCATCACATCGAGTGATAGTATCGGATAGTATCTCCATCAATGCTCCGACAGGATAGGCAATGATATGGCGACCCATCGCATGAGCTTGTGCCTGTGCTAGACCATATCACTCCGAGAGTGATGGTGAGAGGACGACATCCGACTCCTCGATCAGCGTATGGAGATCTTCTTCTGATAGTCCTCCTGTGATGAGAGTGATCTTCGCTTGTCTATCATCGACGGATGATGGGAGCGATGCATGCTTGTGACACAGTAGCTCATGACGACCGATAGATCAGTCTCGTGTATCAACCAGAGCATAGATCTGACTGACGATCATCTCTGTCCTCTTACTCGGTGTGAGATTGAGGACAAGTCTCATCTGCGGATGACGGATGATCTCGGGGAGAATGGCAACGATCATATCGATCCCCTTCGACACTCCACAGTGCCCGTAGTACAGAAATGTTGTTCATCTTTCATTTTTGCCTTTTTGCCTTTTTGCCTTTTTGCTCATAGTCCACGACTGATCTACCGTATTCGCTATCATATGATGCTTCTTATCATCGATACCATAGACGAGACGGATACTATTATAAGTATACAATGAGACAGAGATATAAGTCGTATAGGAGACAGCGAAGATGAGTTTCTCGTAGAGGTGATGGAGGACTGCTTTCGGTCGAGAAAAATAATCATACCATAACTTGTCATAGATCTCATGCACCGTGAGGATCACTGGCAACTGTAGCCAATGATGCAACGACCACCCAAGCAATGCTGACCCATAAGTCGAGCAGTGTATATGCGTGAGAGGAGGGAATGTATTTCAACCTTGACGACATGCTTTCGCATAGCGAACTGCCGACCATCATGCTCTGAGATTATATCCTATCCTTCACGATCCTACTCTTATGATCGTCAGATAAGGATTTTTTGCATCATACTCATACGCAGCCAATGACTGATCATAGCGAGAGGTGATCACAGTCACAAAGATCTTCTTATCATTTAGCTCTCTCACGATATGCGAGAACACCGTCTCTATCCCACCCAGATGCGGTGTATAATAATCAAGGAGAAAAAGTATATGCATATCACAAATATAGATTCAAAAACTGTCACAATAGCGTCATGTTGCCTTAACTCGAACGAAGAGAGAGGAGCGTAACGAAGTGGAGTGATCAAAGGAAATCCTTTAGGGCAAAACATCTCAAAGTATAGTAATGAGATCCTTCGACTTCGTTCCATTACATTCCACTTCGCTCAGGATGACGCAAAGTACCTCCCCACTATTTATTCTTTACAAACTTTATAACTTTATGAACTTTATAACTTCTTATATCATCGGTTCGATAAATTCTTCGATGGCCGCGACGACATCTTTCTGTGTCTCGACAGCTGCTTTCGCTTCCGCAAGTGATCTATTGTACTTCGCCCTGGATGCATCGTAGAGCTGTGCTATCCAGTCATGAGCGACTTTCACATCAGGCGTATAGGCAGACTTGAGCGAGAGTGGATCTTTGACTTGTCACTTGACGAGCATCTTACAGTAAAACTCTCTCATATTGAGATTGGCGATATCATATCCAGTCAAGAATGGTGCGAAGTGATTCTTCATCTTCTCGGCATCATCGGAGGATATCCTAAAGCTCACCAGCGTACCGACATTACCAAACAATGCATCAGATATATCACTCGGGATCTGATCCAAGAATTGATGAGCTACGGTGAGACCAAGTCCATATTTTCTCGCTTCGGAGAGGATTTCTTTGAATGTCTCGGTAGCGAAGTTTTGGAATTCATCGACGTAGAGGAAGAAAGGTATTCTCTCTGACTTATCGAGATTGTGTCTCGACATGGCAGTCTGGAAGAGCTTCGTCACGAACATCGCACCGAGGAATCCCATCACCTCTTCCTGCAGTTTTCCTTTGGATATCTTGATCAACAATATCTTACTATTATCCATCACATCACGGAAGTCGAGTTTATTGACTGGTGAGGCGAAGATATTTTTCAAGATATCGATCGAGAGAAGTTGTCCAACTTTATTCAAGATCGGCATGATCGCTTCCGTGTTAAACTGCTGTGACCGTCAGGCAAATTCATTTGTCCAGAAATTACGGACAACATCATCATTGATCTCCTCGATCATCGTATATCTGAAGTCTTTGTCGGTCAGTGCACGGATGATATCAAAGAGTGTCGAATCTTTCTTATCAAGTAAGGCTAGGAATATCATCCTCAAGACGTGTTCGAGTTTCGTATTCCAGTTTGAACCAAAGAACTTCTTGAAGATATCGATAAATCATCTCGCCAAGATCATCTTGGATTCATTGCTCTGGACATCGAGCGGATTGAGACAGAAAGGAAATTGTTCATCGGTAGGATCAAAAATCACCACATCATGCTTACGAGATTCAGGGATGTGCATCATGATATCATCCACCAATTCACCATGCGGATCGATGATACCGATACCTTTGCCTTGATTGATATCATTGATCATCATCGAGAGCTGAAACTTCGACTTCCCTGTCCCCGTCTTTCCGACGATATAGAAGTGACGAAGTCTATCTTCATCATACATCCCGATAGGCACACGGATCGATCTATAATCCGAGATACCGAGTATATTCATATCATTGGGTGCATTCTTGGGGATTACCTCATTGTTGGCGTTGATATCATAGCCGATAGTCGGTATGCCGACGGGGATGGCAAGTTTTTTTGCTTTCACGGTGAGGAGTGATGACTCACCACTCGGGTCTTTCGGGAAATGGTAGAGATGAGCAAGCTCATGTGCAGCGAAATAGTATGGTGCGAAAGGGACCTTGCCTGACTTGAGTCAGGGTATAGGTGCCTTATCGATGGACATGATACGCACATCAAATTCATTGAGCGGGTAATTATTGAGCGTGAGGAAATTATTGGACAAAGCACGGAGTTTACCCTCTGCGAGAGATTTATTGCTCGATTGTACGACGATATACATCTGCACTTGGATCAGATCTTCTTTCTTTTTTGATTCAAAAAATTGTTGTCCGACTGATTTCCAGTCTTTTTGTATCTTTGAGTTAAACATATATTTGTAGAATTGGAGAGCAAGTTTTCGGTTAAAGAGCTTGTATGCTCGCTTGAAACGGAGAAAATATGAGAAGGATTGGTTATTGATCGCTTTCATCGTATAGAAGATACCTACTCTATCATTGAGTACATCAAAATTTTCAAATGCTCTAAAAAGATTCACAGAAAAATCAGTATCATCGCTATCGTCCATCTTGAAAGGGAAAAACCATTCGTGTGTGAGGGTAATCTGACCGACAACAGAAGTATTTTTGTTGAACTGCCATACTCCTCTATCATCAGGGACGATCTGAAAGTCATTGAAATGTGTATAAAACTGCGTCTCGAGACTACTATATGTCTTCTCACTTGCTGTCAGGGAGTAAAATATTTCTCCCTTGATATAATTGATACCGAAAGTAAAAGGCTGATTCGTCATCGCATTCGCTATATCGGCAAGAAATTCACGAAAGGCGTTTTTTCCTTTGGCGAAGTTGTGATAGACTTTGATCAGATAGGATGTTCGATGGGCGGATGAATGCGACATAGAAAAAAACCACGCTAAAGCACACTAGCGTGAGTATAGGGAAATAAGAAGTTCTTTGCAAATGTTTTTAGATGAATGATTAGATAATTATAATTCAAGCAATTCGCATTGACTATGAAACATAACTTATATATAATATGATCGTTATCAGTGGTAGATGAGTTTTATTTTAATATAAAGCGTAATGAAAGAAAAATTACATCCAGATTCTCAAGATCAGAATCAAATAGCGAAAGAGAGAACATTAATGGCATGGAGATTATTTGAAGATCTTTTAAATTCAACAGAGAGGACTATAATTAATACTTCTGGCAAAGCAATTAATGACTTATTTAATAATACACCTTTACCTCTAATAGAAGGGGCGTGAAAGGAATCAATAAATGATCTTGCAACTATACATGTCGCTGGACTATTTTCTGACGCTATTGAATTAGAATGACCAGAAAGAAGAAGAATCGTAAACAAACTTAAAGAACTATTGTAAAATAATATAGAGATTTTCTCTATTGTATTCTTGAGATCTACCTCCTCATCGCTAGTCTCTCCAGATGTCTCTGATCGGGATGCTTTCTCGGTAGAGGGATATGATGCTTACGATAAAATGCCAACTCTTGTGGTTGAATGCGGAAAAGTTTGCCAGTCACTGCACAAGCGATCGCATACTGGAGGATATCATCCTTGGCTTCCTCGATCGTATGAGGCAAATCCTGTCACTGGATTACCTTATCAGACAAAGGTCTAGGTGCCTCGTAATCGGATCGACGATAACCAAATTGATCCAATCCTCCTCTTTGTGTAGGATAGTACTCCTGTGCTACCGTCTCGTTATAACCAAAAGGTGAAAGTGAGGGATGAAAAAACTCTCACCACTCCCCTGTCTCGATCATGTGAGAGATGATTTTCGCTACCGTCAGCTCATATTCTTCTTTGCTATATTGTTTGTTGAAGATACAGTACGACTTCTGTGAGAGACCACAACAACCGAAACAATCACTACATGATTTACAGTGCATACTATACAATACTCTCTGTGAGTTGGTACTCACATTCGTCGAATACAATACTTGATACGCATGTTCACCAATAGCGACTCATTCATAACACAATTCGGATCACTCTCATCGAGAGTAGATATCATAACAATCTCTCGAATCATTAAACCATGTACAGTAATGACAGTTTTCAATATGATTTACATTGCTACATGTATGACTATTTTTGGCATTACGAATATGCGATCACGAGCAATTATCAGAGAAGAGAATCGCACATCCTTGTGGTCTCGTCGACCAACTCGTGAGGAAGTCAGAAAAATGTATGTCTTGTATTTTCTGTTGATATTCTTCTTTGCTCAGTTGGATATTAGCAAAACAATAGGATTTGTTTTCCAGATCGTAGCAATCGAAACAGTTGTGACAATCATGACAGTTGGTCAGAAAATATGATTCGCTACAATTTCTACAATTATTGCACCAATGAAGGCCATAGGATTTCTCACAGTCTATGGTCATATAACTATTCTCACAATCAAAAGTCATATACGCATCGAGACAATGATTGCAATCATTGATATAGGAAGCATACATGCAGTGCTCATCTTTATTGGCCGCACTCGTGAGATAACAATCTTTCTGATAACTGGAACAGTTGCAATAGTCACTATTCTCACTATAAAAGTTATACATACTCGGTCTCGGGACTGCGAGAGATAATGCATGATAATTCTCTGTAAACGATTTGGAGAAATCAAAATCTCTCCCATAGTCCATTGGATCCCAGCTATCCGAAAATCGAATCTTCTGATCATAGACTTTGTATGGTTTATCTGGCGAATCCCCCAAGAGGACTTCCTTCGGGGCGTACATAGAAATGATCTGCTTACCTGACGCATCACATGTCCTACGATAGAGGCTACGTTCATTACGAAAAGCCATCCTCCTCCTCTGACGACAGGCTGGACAGAGTGTCGGTGTCGGGATAGAGAATTTCTGACCTGCAAAAGTTGGCGATATCTTCGCATAGAAATCGACATCTCACTGCGTGATAGCGAATGCCGATTGGCAATGAGGACAAGTCTTCGTCTGAATAGTTATATCAGTCATTATCCTCCAAAATAATAAAATTATTTCCTCATCGCTAGTCTCTCCAGATGCCTCTGATCGGGATGTTTTCTCGGTAGAGGGATATGGTGCTTGCGATAAAATGCTAACTCTTGTGATTGAACTCTAAAGAGCTTTCCGCTTACCACACAAGCGATAGCGTACTGCAAGAGATCATCCTGTACATCATCGATGCTATCGGGTAAATCTTTCCCCTGGATGACTTTATCCGAGACAGGATTGGGTGACTGATAGGCATTCCACTTATAACCAAATCAATCGATATCTCAATGTGTAGTCGGAGCATACTCTTGAGCAAGTGTCTCATCGTAGCCAAAAGGTGAAAGCGATGGATGCAGAAATTCTCATCGCTCTCCTGTATCCTGCATATGCGATATGATCTTTGCTACGGTCAGCTCGTAGTCTTCTTTGCTATATTGTTTATTGAAAATACAGTATTGTTTGTGACGAAGTCCGATACAGCCAAAACAATCACTGAGACGACTACCCAATGCACAATAAAGGAGATTGATACCACCACTTCGGATATTGTGACTTCCTACACAATGGTGAATCGTATCACCACAGCAAGATAACTCATAACATCTCGAGCCTTCATATCCCATATAGCTTCGATCATAACAATCTTTCACATGATTGAGTACCTGGCAATGAGAGCAATCTTCTGACTCTATCATATCATAACTATCATGTACATTTCTACTCGAAAAAATATATTTACCACTACAATTATCTGCATGAAAGAAGAACTTTTCGTGCTCTATGAGGGGACAGACCTTATCATAAAATTTTTGTCTCTCTCATTGTATAGCCATATGTGATCCGGAGGAGAGACTTTGCATAAACGTCGTATATGCTTCAGGACTGACTTTCTTGTTATAGATATAATAGGATTGGTTCTCTAGATTTTCACATCCAAAACAAAAACTACAATTTCTGCAGTTGAAAAGAAAACAACTATCATGACAATCGAAACAAAACTGCGACCAGAAGAGATTATAACAATTTGTGGCATCGATACAATCATAACACAATGTACTTTCGACACATTTGAGCAAATCCATAGAGTCATGACATCTCATATTGCTTGTCGAATAGTGTGTATTCTCTGAGTAATCGGTATTGAATGACAAATAACAACTCTTCGAGTAACCAGAATAATTCATATAATCGGCATTTTCATTGGCCATCACATTGAGAGAAAGCATCGGCACTTCCTTTCGTAAGGTATCAAACTGCTCGGTGAAGGTCTTCGAGAAATCAAAGTCTCTGCCATAGTCCATAGGATCTCGACTATCTGATCGCCATATCTTATAATCATAGACTTTGTAGGGCTTATCAGGAGAATAAGCAGAGATAATTTGTTTGCCTGACGCATCACATGTCCTACGATAGAGGCTGCGTTCATTACGAAAAGCCATCCTCCTCCTCTGACGACATGCGGGACAGAGTGTTGGTGTTGGAATGGGAAATTTCTGCCCTACAAAAGTAGGAGATACTGTATCATAAAAAGCCAGATCTCTTTGAGTAATGCTAAAAGATGATTGGCAATGGAGACAATTTTTCGTTTGGACAACTGTATCGGTCATGACACGACAATATAATAAATAAAACTATTTTCTCAATACTAATCTTTCAAGGTGCCTTTGGTCAGGATGTTTTCTCGGTACAGGGATATGATGTTTACGATAAAATACCAATTCCTGTGGTTGTATACGAAACAATTTTCCTGTCACCTCACAAGCGATAGCGTACTGCAAGATATCATCGTGTACTTCATCGATAGTGTTTGGTAAATCTTGTCACTTGATGACCTTATCGGAGACGGGCTTAGGTGCATCATAGTCACTCCATCTATAACCAAACTCTCCTAAATCTCACTTTTCTAGCGGATAATATTCCTGTGCGACTGTTTCGTTATAACCAAAAGGTGAGAGTGATCGATGGAGAAATTCTCATCGCTCGCATGTTTCTTGCATATGAGAGATAATCCTCGCTACGGTCAGCTCGTAGTCTTCTTTGCTATATTGTTTGTTGAAAATACAGTAGGATTTGTGGCGAAGACCGATACATCAAAATACATTATCACTATGGAAGCAATGATCAAAATACAATGAATGTGTACAATATTCACTATCAAAGCCAAATAGACAATCATGGTTGTAGTCACAACATAGACAATCGTACAATAATGACCCCTTAGCAGATCCATATATATCCATAGAATCCTTCTGCTCAGCAAATCTCATAGAATATCTTATATCTTCACTATCCCAGGACTGGTCGCAATGAAAAATGTTTCTGGAGTTGTATAAAAAGTTTCAAATACAATTTTCACAATGCTCTTGTATCATCATCTTTGTAATATGTCTTTCTGGCCGAGAAATATGATTTCATAGTAATGAACCAATGCGATGCAAGTAATCCTCCTTCGTATATTGTGTATTATCGATACAATACTTTTGATTATGCAAACCAGAGCAATTATAACAAAACTGACATCATTTACAATGTTCTAAATAATACGAGAAACTACAATCAGAGCAATTGAATAAATAATAACATGAATGACAACGCAAACAATCAATACATTCATAACAATGATCACATTTATCAGTATAGAGGCAATCAACACAATCGTTACATTCCATAAGTGTTCATCCATAGAGACAGTCTTTACAATATCGTCAACCGAACACAAGATAACAGTTCTGACTGTGTGGTAGATACTGTACATAATCACTATTATAATTGTCAAAATTGTAGAGATTATATCTTGGAACATCCAATATTATACTATGAAAATTCTCCGCAAATGTCTTCGAAAAATCAAAATCTCTCCCATAATCCATAGGATCTCGACTATCTGACCATCGGATCTTCTGGTCATAGACCTTATAGGATTTATCTGGCGAATAGATCGAGATAATTTGTTTCCCACTCGCATCGCAAGTTCTCTTATAGAGATTTCTCTCGTTACGAAATGCTAGCCTCCTCCTCTGCCTCTCCTGCGGACTCAGCCTAGGTGTAGGAATAGCAAACTTCTTCCCTGCAAAGGTCGGTGAGATTTTCGCATAGAAATCTCTGTCATTCTGAGTGATAGTAAAAGACTCTCACGAGATCGGACATATCTTCGTCTCGACAACCGTATCAGACATCACACAAAGAGAAAGATAAAAACACTATCTCTATACAAGTTTCCTTGACAAATGCAAAGAGAAAGGTTACAATGGTGTAATAATTTTATTACAACACTGTCCTATGCAAGAAATAACGCAATACTTCACATCTCTGGGCTTCAATGATAAGGAATCTGACATCTTTGTAACACTCTGGAAACTCTGATCTAAGCCTGCCAGCACGATCGCATCCGTCTGTGGCTATGAGAGAGTCTATACCTACAAAATCCTGCAAAAGTTCGTCAGCGAAGGTATCGTGGCCGAGACAGTCAGCAAGGGAGTAAAGCACTTCTGGATACCGTCACTCGATCTCCTCAGACAGTATGTCATCAGACATGAACAAAAATATGCCATCCTCGACGAACAATTTGCCTATGTACAAACAGCATTCGAATCGCTCACATCATCGAGTCATACATCCACACCAAAACTCCAGCTCTTCGAACAGCAGTCAGGCATCAAAGTCCTTTTTGATGATATTGTGAGTGAGATCACTAGCCAATGACTTATCATGATTAAATTTTTTGCAACGAACACATTCGAGACGCAGATGCTATCCAATCAGACACTTGCAAACTACTCCCAAGACTTTATCCACAAAGTACAGGATAAAAAAATCAGTGTCCAGAGCTATATCGCTGATGGATCACTGACCATGGAACATATTAGCTATCTCGAACAATTTGCTCATATCGGACAACTTCCTGCCGGCAATAATGCAATCAACATCTTTATCGTCGGGAAAATATTCTACTTAATCATCTACAAAGATCAACCTATCGGACTGAAGATCGAAAGTCCCGAACTCGCATGGGCGATCCACTTCCTCTTGGAGCAGACAGTCAAGTAGTTGGCATTTTGGTGTTGTAGAGTTCTGGTCTTATAGGACTATAATGGTCTATAGCCTTCGACAATCGTAGACCACTTTCCACCACTTTAAACTATTTTCAACCAGTTTAGACCACGTTAGACTATTTTCAACCACCTTCAACAATTCTCCTCTATTGCTGTTTCGCAACTCTATACAGCGTACGGAGAATGAAATCTTTCGTTACTCGTCATGTGAGACGCTTGGATGAGATGATCTTATCAGCAAACAATCTCGTCGCATAGCTATCGACATCTCCACGACCACCATAGATCATCCTACCGATGACAGTGACAAACTGTTGCTTCGTCACTAGCTCATCAGAAGCGAAGAGAGTCAATGGCGTATGATCCTGTTCTATACCCATGAGATGAAGCTGACAGACCTGTCTCATAGCTCTATTGCGAGTATCGGTGAAGAGGCACTTTTTCTGCGTATCAGGAGTCTGATGCATCACCGTGATCGCAAATTCAGATATTACACTTGCTAGCATTCATCTCGTGATTACCACATCATCCATAGCACGAGTCAGTCTCTTGAGAGAAACTCATCCGATCTGACGGATGACACACTGTGCCTGACGAGAAAGCGAACGAATAGCGGTACATCTCTCGATGGTCTGCACGAGAGGACTCGTATCAGTCTGCTCTCTAGGAGTTTGCGTATCAGTCACGAAAGCACTGCCGCTTCATAGAGGAGATGTCGTCGCTATGCCACATGATCCATCATAATAACTCGAAGATCTATCTCCTGTAGGACAGACATCAGCCTGCAATCACCCACCACCTCATCCACCACCTCATCATCAGAGCGATGGTGTCACCACCACTACAACAGGCGTGAGAGTAAAGTACGCTGTGAATGTATTATCTGCGACGATAGTAGTATCTGTCCTTGTCGCTCCTGTATAGCCATCACTCCATCATGAGAACGAGTAAGCACTATCAGGTATAGCAGTGACCGTACTAGCATCAGATCATAGAGTGACCGTCTGTAGTGCTGTACCGCTAATACTACCGCCTGTTCATGTCAGATATCTCACACTATAGCCAAAGGACGTCGTCAGTGAAGATATATTATTGCCTGTATTATAATCAGTTCAAGTAGTACTCTCGATAGTCATGAGATTGATCACTCATGTCTGTCATACGACTATCCCTGTCACGAGAGCATCGAGAGTGAAGCTTCAAGTCGCACCAGACGGCAAGTCACCGAGCAAGAAACGATAGTGATCAAAAGTTCACGCATCGCCACATGTCGGGTGGATCGATGCTATGTCATTACTGCCATATAATACTCACAGCATATAACTAAAGTACCAGCTTCTAAAAGGATTGGTGGGGTTATTCACATCTCGCCATGCAAGAAAGAATGCTCATCGATTATCATCTCATGTATATCATGCATTATTTTCGAGAAGTGTCTTCATATCAGGTGCTCATAATGTCAGTGCATATGCATTGAGATCATCGACATAAAGACCTGTCGTAGCAGTCATCATCTGACTATAACATGGATCGGCGAAAGTCATGTAGTTAACACCCGTTCTTATCTCAGTATACGAGATCGATCCAGACTGAATACTCAGTCATGATCATGGATAGATCTTGATCGTAGCACCTGTTGCTGTATCAGGGCCGTTATTGGCATATGAGACCATATAACGGATAGCAGATCAGAGACTAATAGGTCAGAGAGAGATGACCGATTGTGTGATACTCGTATCATTACAGACATTCTGTGGACTCAGACTAGCATTGAGATTGAGAAAGGCTTGCTCTCCAGGAGTATACAGAGTCTGGAGGCAATTGTATGATGCTATGATATAAGGAGTTCATATATTTTGCCGATTACTGATGACCGAACTAGGTATAGAGCCTATCAGACTATTATTATTGACAGCAAAATATGTCAGCTCTGTCAATCACGACAAACTAGACGGCAATGTCCCGACAAGATTATTATTGGGCAATATGATATTCGTGATTTGCTTTTGTACACCAAAAGTCCCACACGTGACACCATACCGATCACAAACACGCTGATCTGTATATCGATTGGTATTGGTTGTCCACGAGTCTCCATCAGTGGCGAGATAGAGATCTACGAGTGCCTCACATTCTGCGAGAGGTACATCAAGGTTTGGCATAGTGGCACATGATGTCCTCCAGAGAGCAGTCACCGATAGATTACTAGCCACCGCTGTTTCTCTTCTCGGATTGTCGGTACTACCATCACTTCGACGGAGAAAGTCATATCCTGAGACAAGAGGCACCGCCTCTACAGGTATCCCATTACCACCAGGCAAGACATATTGTGTCATCTGTCCAGATATGGTAGCATGAAGAAAAGATCATGCATTATACGAGAGAGTATAGAAACTAGACATCACTGCCGTGATGATACGCGTACTCGTCACTGCAAGATCAGTTCTCGGGTTGTCGGTACTACTATCGCTCCACTGACTGAAGCTATATCATGGCCTCGCTTGTATCTCGACAGGTGTCCCATTATCTCCTGAGTTCACAATTTGCACTCTCTCTCCAGAGAGGAATGCTTCATTCGCATCAAATACATAGACCAAACAAAGGTTATAGGGCGTCGTCGTCGCATTGGCACTCAATCGCACAAGCGTGGCGGGGAGCGTCGTTGGTGAGATACTAATACAGTTATTACTGATATCAATATATGGTATACCATGATTTGGCATACTCCCGACTGCTGCCCATGCACCAGGAAAGCTACCATAGAGTTTATTAAACGAGAGATCCAGACTCGTCAGATTGGTGAGACTAGACCATGACGATGGTAATTCACCATAGAGTTCATTGTGCGAGATATCAAGTCCCGTGAGAGTAGTGAGACTAGACCATGTATCAGGGATTTGCACATCGAACTGATTATACGAGAGATCCAGATAGGTAAGCGGGATACTTGCTAGGACTTGCAATGCATATGCAACATTAGTTACGATATTATTATTGGGCAGTGAGAGACTTGTTACTCTATCTTGTCCAGTAAGATTCGTACATCCGACACCATACCATGTACAGACATCAGTATCAGTAGATCGGTTGGTTTTTGTCGTTCGATTTGATCCACCAGCGTTGCTATACAAAGCCACGAGATTATTACAGTCACTTTCTGGGACATTGATATTCGCTGCAGTACGACAACTAAACCCAGCAGCATGGACATCTCAGAACAATCCATCAAGAGACATAGTATCTCGAGAGATCTGCGTCAGCAATACTCCGCCTACGATACAACACAATCCAAGCAATGTAATACGAATATGACGAATGAAAAACAGCATAACAGATAACAATAGAATATAAAACACTCCTCTGAGTATAGAGATATGACAGACAAAAGCAAAAAAAACAAAGCAATAGCATAGCATAGAATTGACTTATAGGAAAAGAGAGATATTATTGCCTTATCAATGCTTCCATCACCGCATGCCATATCACTCCTGCAGTGTTATAGCCGCTATTTCTCATCGACATACCTGATGCATTACCGACTCGCACACAGACCGTATGATAGCCATCACCTCCACAGACCCACCCATCGACGAACTTTCTCGATGTCCCCGTCTTCGCATAGACTCAGGGCATATCGAGCCAGTTATACACAGGGAAAGTGAAGCGACGATGATAGTTGACGGAGAGGACAGATTGTATAGTTTTCCATGCAGAGCCATAACGCTGACAGAGACGACGGACTGCCTTATTTAACTCCAAACTATCACAGCGTGTCAGGATAGATCGCATCTTGGTAAAATCAGTTACCGTCATCGCCTTCGTCCCGAGAGCTAGCGAGAGTCCATAGTCACCAGGATACTCATCCCGACTCGTCATCGCACTTACTGCCTCACTGATCGACGAAAGGATTCATCGATAACGATCGACACCCAGAGCATCCAGTGCTTGCACAGCAGGGATATTGAGGCTACTGCCGAGAGCATCAGCCAGTGTCACAGCACCATGCGTGACGAGCGTCGCATTTCTCGGCATATACACTCCATCATGACTATCGCCGGTATAACTCGTCTCCTCATCCTGGAGTATCGTACTACCTGTCCGACCGAGATCTACCATCGTCCCGGCATAGAGAAATGGCTTTGCTGCCGAACCTACCTGTCTCGGGATGAGGCAAGTATTAATCGTCAGACCAGGAGCTATCTGCTCACGCAAAGTCTGAGCGGCAATAATCTGGTCTCTCGCCATGACCACAATACAGCCATCATGGGCATCATGCTGCAACAGATGCGACGAAAACTGACGAAATGTCGCAGTGAGAAAATCCTGCACTAAGGGGTCAAACGATG
>CAZBFX010000008.1:0-19134 GCA_964491325.1 uncultured Candidatus Peribacteria bacterium | reverse complement strand
TGATTATTATGTATATTTAGATCATGAATTTTATCAAATCAGTATTAATGAAGTATTTACTTGGGTTTATTATTTTCTAATCAATGACTTAAATGAATATTGCCGTTGTTCTTTGATGATGAATTACTTGTGATTTGAGATTGTCTGATCCTACTATAAGAAGAGTGAAGAAATGAATAGAATTGTATAATAATGGAGAAGTAAATTTATTGATAGTATCTGGAGCATGGAGTTTTTTATCTAACAATAAAAAACCTCTCAAGACTGAGGCTCAAATGATGAAAGAATATCTTGTTGGTGTATGAATTCCAGAATCTGCCATTCTGCTTGAAGATAAGTCAAAAGATACTATTGGGAATGCTTACTTTACGAAGGAAATGCTTATGCAATATGAAAGAGTTCTAAAGAGTATTTCTGTAGTTACTTCGAGATTCCATGTGCCAAGAACACAATATGTGTTTAATAAGATATTTGGTGAAAAGTATAATATTACATTTATTGGTGTGTGGAGTGGTTTTAAGGGTAGTAAAATAAAAGAGAAAAAGATTACAGAAAAGCAAAAGATTAAAATGATTAAAAAACGAGTTGATCGGTTGCCAAATTGAGATCATAAAAGAATAAGACAGACCATCTACACTAATTATTCTATGTGATTTAGAAAATAATCCCTATAACAAAATTATGATTTTTTTATTCACTTCTTATATATTCTGCTATCTTCTCGCTATCAAATCCTGCTAATTCATAGATATATTCTGGCAGTATACTAGTAACGAGATTGTATTGTGGGAAGATATAGGATATGTGTATAGTGGGATTATATTGTTTGATCAAGACATCATAGTACATCCAGATGGCTTCTGTTGCTTGATGCTCGACGACGATGATGATGCGAGACGCATGTCTGACATGTTCGACGATCGATGCATCGTCGATAGATGCTTTCCATCATCACTGTGCGATAAGAGTTGTATTATGATCATCGCCAACGAGAGAGATACTTTGAACGACGCTAGCGATAGTTGATCCTCCGAAGAGTATGATCGTGTCATGATAATGTCCATGATCATGGATGATGCTATAGTCTGAGTCAGATCTTTTCTTTGTGCTACTATCGATGTGTTCAGGGATGTATGTATCGATAATTCTCCCATAGCATGCTGTCTGATGGAGGAGATAGATAAATGTATCCTGATCATATGGTTCTCTGATAGTATAGCCATGACTCAACATACGAGGGATATCATCCTCTTCGTTACTGTATTTATGGATGATACTCATGATACCTGGATGTAAGGAGAGCCATAGTTTTGGTCTTGTATCTTCGGCGTCAATACGAAGTATGTCACGATGAGTAAGTTTTGTCGTGATGCAGATGATGTGAGTTGTGGTAGTATTATCATTCGATTGTTTCTGTTCTCATGCTAAGAGACTATCTAGTGACAGTACTTTAGTATAAGAAAGCATCTCTCGATTACTATAGTCTATATCAGTATAGATATCGTATATTTTGCCTGGATCGAGAAAGCGGAGAAATGATCCATCAATCAGTGATTGGAGTGGTGAGAACATGTGAGAGAGAAAAATAAATATATCCAACTTATCTATCTATAAATCATTCTTTGTGGAGTTCGTCGACTCATTCTGGAGAGAGTAAGACTGTCATCGATCATAGCATATATGCTTCATCTCCTGGATTGGATTGGATGATCGAACGCATTAGTCTCAGACGGTTTATATCTGATGGGATTGTTATTTGTGAGCTGTTTTTTCATTCAGCGATTGTTGCTGAATCATCGCGATATATGTCTTCATCTGCTACTATTGCTGGTCATTCTGTTTGTTCCTGTATTTTGGGCGTTGCGATAATGTCTTTTTTTTCATGATTTGAGGCTCTTGCGTTTCTGACATTGATGACTGTTCGTGTAGGATCATATTTTCCTGCTTTCTTTGCTTGGTCGATGAGTTTATCGAATGCTATCTTTATCATCGTATCGACTGATCGATTTCTTCACTTAGAGCCGCTAATGTGCAAGATATCATATACTTTTAGATCCATAGTATCTTTGATGAAGAATTCCATACTGCCTGTGATATCTTCGACAGTGATGAAAAATCACTTTTTCTTTGCTCTCGTAATCTTTTTTATCATTGCTATGATGCTAAAAGAGAATGCTTGCACTCTCCCATCATCATTCATAGAAAGTGGTTGTTTTTCATATTGATCGATAAATCAGTATTTTTTACAATACAAATACAACCCGTCCAATGGATGTCAGGAAATCATATTCTTGAAAATTTCCATATCATACTCACAAATATCTCTAATGCTTTGTGTTCATCATGATGCGAGCGATAATGACGCAGTTTGGTCCATATCCCCGAAGAGTCAATTTGCTATAGTTTGACTTGTTTTATGTCGTTCGAGGAGTGTATCAATATTGTAGAGTAGTGTCTTGCGTTCATGTCGTTCATCAAAGCATCATGCTTTGATAAGCGATTCGAGCATTCTTTTATTCACCATATGGCTACATCTTTTGAGAAAATCTTCGAGAGATGTAAATATACCTCATGATTTTCTTTCAGTTTCGAGTTGTTCGCCTATGTCAAACCCTATACCTTTACAACAATAAAATCATAAGATAATACTTTCACCTATTGCAGCGATATGATTAAATGAATGATTGATGTGTGGATGATCTACCCTGATATGATGTGCACGGACTTCATCGATAAAAAGACTCATCTTATCTGTATCTTCTTCTACAGATCTCAAGAGTGCTGCATAAAATTCTACGGGATAACGAGCTTTGAGATATCATGTCTGATAGGCTATATGAGCATAACAGACTGCATGTGACTTGTTGAATGAATATGATGCTGCTGGTTCTATCATTTTCTCATAGATGAAGACTGCAGTTTCTGGTTTATACGCTTTGTATGTCTCTGCCCTGGCGACAAATTCTTTTTTTATTTTTTCGATCACATCTTTTTTCTTTTTTCCCACTCATCTTCTCAATAGGTCTGCTTCAGGTAGTGAAAATCACGCCATCGCTTGGACGAGAAACATCAGTTGTTCTTGATAGACGGCTATACCATAAGTTAACCCCATGATGGGTCATAGGTCGTTAATAAGTTTTTCTCTTTCGTCAGCGACAGTGTCGTCTCCATACTTTTTTTGTAGTGCTTGTGATAGTTCTGGAAGCATATACTCTACTGCTTCTTGTCCATGCTTTCTCTTGATATAGCTAGGGATAAATTCCATAGGACCTGGACGATAGAGTGCATTCATAGCTACCAAATCATTGATTGTATTTGGTTTGAGATCAATGAGGAATCTTCTAATTCATTCTCATTCAAACTGAAAGATACCCGTCGTATCTCATTCGGCAAATACTTTATCAAATACCGCTACATTATCCATCGGTGGATTAAATGACATAGTGGCAAGAAACACATCAAAAAGTTTTTTGTCTGACAGATAGTTTGTATATCATACTCAGGATGTATCGCTTGATGCGTTGTCGCGATATTTGGCATTGATGATCTTGATGCAGTTTTTTATCACTGACAAATTTCTCAATCAGAGAAAGTCCATCTTGAGTAGTCAGATATATTCTAGTGTTGGGCCATCATATTGACTAACAAGTGTTTCTACTTTACCTTTTTTGACTCTCTGTGTCGGTGTATGTGCACTGACAGGATCGGGAGAGATGATGATACCACAAGCATGCACTCATAGTTGTCTGAGATTTCATTCGATATCTGCTCATTGCATGATGGCATTGGATACTATCTTATCGTTTTCTATGAGTTGTTTGAGTTCGTCACTTATGTCAGGATTGTCGTTGTTTATATGTTTGAGTGAGATATTGTCAGGAAGAAGGTTGGATACGAGATTTGATCTATCAAATGGTATACCCATAGTTCTCGCTAGATCTTTGAAGGCCGCCTTCGTAGAGAGCTTCATGTAGGTACCTATAGCACAGACATTATCACTCCCATATTTTTCCGTGACATAGTCGACGACTTTGTCTCTCAATGTATCTTCGAAATCGATATCAAAATCTGGCATCGATATACGAGCAGGATTCAAAAATCTCTCGAATAGGAGATCATAATGAAATGGGTTTATATCAGTAATGCCGATGAGCCATGCGAGCATCGATCATGCACCAGATCATCTTCATGGTCAGACCATGATGCTTTTTTTCTTTGCCCACATGACAAAATCTGAGACGACGAGCATGTAGGTGTGAAATCACATTTCTTTGATAACTTTCAGTTCGTACTCGAGACGCTCGATATAGTCAGCGAGAGGATAATGATAGAGTGTGATGAATGTATCCGAACCTTCTTTATGTGTATCGATATATTGCTGTTTAAATCATGTATAGGTTGCTTTTGTCAATTCTTTGAGCTCCTCTGGCGATATCTCTTGGATGGCTTTATCAGGGATCCCTTGATCAGTAATATGTGTCATCATGATGATAGTATCATCATCTCGATGGAGTTCGCATTGTCTCGAGAGACCGGCAAATGCTTGATGACGAAGTTGAAATTCAAATATATCCATATGGGGATTGATGATACAAAAGAGAATGTTGGATGTGATTTCTTGATTATATATATATCCTCATCACTTTCAAATACTTTTTTATCTATTATTGTCTATGTTGATGTTATAAAAAAATCCGAGGTAACTCGGATCTTTTTGTTACTACTATGTTGTATTATCCCGTGATCATGCCGATAATCGCAAAGACGAATTGGACAAGAAGCCATGAGACAGCGATAAATGCGACACCAATAGCTGCATTTTTGAGGATTTTCAATCATTCTTGGTATGCATCATCTTCTCCTGCAGATGTGATCATCTTGAATCCACCGTAGAGGAGATATGCGAAGACGATAAACATGATAATTCACAATGCCCAGTTGATGGCTTTTGTGATGACGCTCATGAGGCCTGCTTCTCCTGTGGCTGTTCATGCACCAGCAACATCGATACCTGATGCTCTATCTGCTCCATTGTTCAAAAATGATCAACCTCATCCGACTGTTCCAACATTTTGTGCAGAGACAGAAGACATCGCTACTGTGCCGATGATGCCAAAGATAGCTGTCGTGAGTGTGATGATTAATGTTTTTTTCATTGTGTGAAGTGACATGATGTATGGGCAGATAAAATAATAAAAACTTATCTTGTTTCTGTTGTATGAGATGAGTATAATCGAAAATAATTGAAATGCAAATTTTTTAGCACTTTTTCCTATACTCTTTATTACCATTATCTATAAAAATATATATGTATAAGAGAATTGCTTCATTTCTGTCGTCTCTACTTCGCTCTATTGTTTCTTATTCTAAGAGACACTACCCATTGTTCTTTGCATTTATGCAAAGAAGAGAATGAATTGTGGTAGTGTTTTTTTTCTCTTTAATTGCTCTTTTGTTTGTGAGGTTATTTGCTTTACAATTTATTCAGAGTGATGATTATGATTCGCTACTGACGAGTAATCATACGAGTTCACTATCTTTCAAGGCTCAGAGATGACAGGTATATGCGACAACGAGAGCGAATGATACTCTCAAATTGACAGATAATATCACACTCTATACTGTTTTCGTCGATCCGCAGTTTGTCAAACAAAAAGATAAATTTATCACGCTCATCACACCTCTTATCTATACGCATCTGTGTCAGAATTATGGCTTTTCCCATCCTGATCAAGAACAGTGTATCCGCAATATCGAATCATTTACCCAAAAAGATATATTACCCAAAGCACCTGAGCGTATGTATTATGGTGGCGATGTGGTAAGTGATAATTACTATACATTTGATATGACAGGCTATATGAATACATACACCACTCTCTTAAGTGGTTTCACGACAGGTACGGCATATGATATGATCTCGCAGAGATTACATGATCGTATTGTGATTGGCGAGAGAAAATATAATTATGTTGGTTTCTTTAGTGATACTGCTCTGCTCGATAGAGTACGTGCATTGCAAGCACCATATATACATATTATCCAGGATCATTATATCTTTATCGAGCCTCGTGTTCTCGCTGGCTTTTCAAGATCGAGAGCTATCAACGATATGACAGATATTTTTGCTGCTCGTGGCTACGATGATATTGTGGACAATCTCGATTCACTGACAGTGCCTCATAGTTATAGATATGTGAGGTTGATGACGAATGTCCATCCTATGATAGCAGATGCGATCAATAAATTAAAAATACAATATTATAAAGATTACGCCAAAACTGATCCTGATAAAATACCACTTTTCCATGGAGTAGGATTGGAGCCTTATACGAGGAGATATTATCCGTATGCAAACTTTATGTCTCATATATTGGGATATGTCGATAAAGATGGCAATCCTCTCTATGGGGTAGAACAGTATTTTAATGACATCCTCAAAGGTGCGGATGGTAAGATAGAGTGACGTTCTGCATCATGGGCAATCGGTGCCAATGACTTTACGATCAAGAATGTAGAGAATGGTTATGATGTCTATCTCACTATCGATCCATCTATCCAGAAACAAGTCGAGATCGTTGCTCAAAAGTATCAAAAGATGTTTCAGTCTGACAGTGTCTCCGTCTTGGTCTATGATCCTTATAGTGGTCATGTAATAGCGTCTGCTAATGCACCTGACTTTGACCCCAATAATGTCAGTGAGGTCTATGCGTTGACGCCACTTGCGGTAGAATATGGTTTTCTCGCTGATGATCTCTCTCGTCTAGACTATCCTCTCTATGTCCAAACAGGAGGTGAAACAAGAGTAGCAACAGTAGCAGAGAGATCGGATACGACTCTACCCAAATATATGACCAAAGTACCGCTCTGACCAAATCTCTTTATCGATAAAAATATAGCGTTTCCCTACGAGCCATGATCTATTTTCAAGGCATTTACTTATGCTATTGGCTTGGATACGAATGAAATCGATATGTATGATGAGTATACGGATCTAGAGTCTCAGGTGAAGATCGGTGACTACACCATCCGTAATGCCGCTGTAGAGGCCTGTCAGTGAGTCCATAGTTTCCTCTATGCACTTCAGCATTCGTGTAATGTCGGTATGGTGAGAATCGCTCAGAAGTTAACAAAAAATCTTTTCTACAACTATCTTGATAAGCTCTGATTTGGGCAGATGACGCATATAGAGCTTGCTGGTGAAGATCCATGATTTGTCGATAATCCATCGACGGTATCGCTGACGAGGTTTTATAACAATGTCTTCGGTCAATGACTACTGGCGACGCCGATACAGATCGCTGCTGCTTATGGAGCAGTACTCAATGGTGGACAATATATCAAACCGACAATTCTCGATAAAATATGCGAATGATGAACTACTCATTGTCAGTATAATAAAACAAAGATAGTAAGGCAGGTATTTGATCCTCGTATTTCTGAATTGCTAAAGTTTTCGCTTGTACAGGTCCTCGCAGTCAAAGAAAATGCTGCATATGCTGATATTCCATGATATAAGGAGTGAGGAAAGAGTTGAACATCACAGATCGCTTTTAGAGGGAAATATAAGGATGGAAGATGATGGACCAATGGATCATTTGTCGGTATGATCACCCAGGACAATCTCACCTATCTCGTCACGATCCAGGTTCGTCGCCCTCGTACATCACAGCGATGAAACCAAACAGCATGAGCAATCTTTAAAGAAATTGCGACATTTCTCATTAACTATGAAACTATCCAAGGTGGCGTTTTTCTCAAAGATGATAAAAGACCAGCATTGCCTGTATCGACATCAAGCTATGGGGAGATGGAATCATTTGATTAATATGTAATTTATACCATATAATTTCTTTCATGTTGTCGTCATACGCTGATCAAGCTAAGCAGCTCATCGAATCGAGTCAGACTATTGCTCTCTTTGGTCATGATAATCCTGATGGTGATGCCATAGGATCTATGTTGGCTCTGGCTACAGTCTTGCAATGATTGGGTAAAGATGTGTCTATGTTTTGTTCACCCCTCCCCTCTCGTCTGTTCCGTTTTGTCGCTGGCATCGAACATATTCGTGATGATTTCAAGACGCAGAGAAAATATGATCTCATTATTTTCGTTGATTTTTCTGCGTATGATCGTATCGGTCACTTCTCGGCTGGACACTATGACTATTTTGATGCAAAGCCTCTGTTGGTGATCGATCATCACTATGGTGATGCACCTGCTCATGCAGTCGTAGTCAAAGATGTCCATGCAGATAGTAATTGTGAGCGACTTTTCGAACATCTCCGTGTCTGGCGACCAGAGAGCATCACTCGTGATGTAGCTACTTATCTCTATCTCGGTATCGCTACTGATACAGGCAATTTCATCTATGATAAACAATGATCAAGATCTCTTCGTAACGCTGCCGATCTCGTAGATCTCGGTGCAAATAAGAGAATTATCTCAGATAGCATCTTCAATTCACTTTATCTGACACAATTACAGTTTCTGACTCTGATTATGCCTAGATATACGATCATGAATGGCGTCGGATGTATTTGGTATAGTCATACGGACTTCGAGAAATTTGGTATCGATAGAGAAGAGGCAAGCGGTTATGTGACGACTATTGTATCGAAGATCATTGGCCAAGATATTGCGATAGTTGCCAAGATTGATCCTGGTGTTATGAGGGTTTCATTGAGGTCGAGAAACGACAAAGTCAACGCATCAGCTATCGCTGAGCAGTTTGGGTGATGATGACACTTCTATGCTGCGGGTATATCTATTAAGGGAGAAGCACGACGAGAAGAGAAAGAGCGGTTGTGAGAGCTGGATCGTCTTTATCAGGCTATACAGGATGAGGTTATGAGAATGAGAGATAGAGAGAATGAAAGATAGAGGTTTACAGGTCAAGATTTTCTAGAGAGCTAGACATACAGTGAAGAAAGTATAGTATTACTGCTGTAATGTGCCGACGAAGCCATCATGATCTGATCCGGGGATATCGATGATATGATATGATGCTGAGATATCTTCTCCTGCTCGGAAATGATCGATATGTGCACGAGCAAAAGGGAGCAGACTGTGTCACCACGTCGTGATGGCACGAGTGAGAGACATAGGTCGATGGCTTTTCTCCTTATTAAATGATGAGAGGTCTGTCGTGACATCGTCCATATGGAGTTTCTTCATCGTTGTGGCGAATGCGTGATACTGGTCAGCCCATGGCGTTATATTAAAATCGCCAAACATGACTATATTCTTCGTCTTCTGCTTTCATAGGAAATTGCCAAGATGCTCTGCGAGCGTCTGCATTTGTCGTTTTCTCAGATGTCGAAATCTCATCGTCACGGGAGCTGCAGTATGGACGAGGACGATATTATATCTCTGTGTTTGTTTCGTAATGACAACATGGTTGTAGGCTCGAGGACTATCGCTCGTATCGACTCTTGTGAGCGGATAACGAGAATAGATAATATCGCCATCATATCATTTGTTGCTGAGTGGTTTGTAGTGGCTCGTATAGGGATAGTCCACGAGGAGTTTTTTTCTCATGATCTGATCTTGATGATCAGCATATTCGACCAGCATGACGATATCAGGGTTGTGGGTGCGGATAGTCTTGAGTAGTCATGCTGTGTCAGTATTGGTATAGAGGATGTTGGCATAGAGAAAGGAGAGAGCTGCCTCACCCTCAAGACCCTCTCCTGATGTGATATATGTATGGAGATAGGTGGAGGTAGTGAGATACGCGAGATAGATCAGAGCATAGAGACAGAGGTGAGCGATTCGATGGACTTTGCTGAGTCTTCGTCGTCTACGGATGATCAGGATGAGACAGATCAGGATAGCTATATAGTGCCCTAGCATACTATAGGGTAAAAAACTGATCAGGAGTTCGCTGATATAATAGTCGGGGAAGAAAGTGATGAGATAATGCGAGATGGTTCGGAGAAAAAGTAGGACAAGCATGAGAGTAATGAAAGATAGAGAGACATCCTGCGAAGCAAGGCAGAATGAAAGACGATGTATGATAGATAATCTAAAGTGCTAATGCAAGGGAGAAAAAATTATTGCAATAGGCTCTATTATCGTTATATTCATCTTCTTATTTGTTTATCTAATGATATATTATGAAATTCACGGTTATCGTCTTCGGATGTCAGATGAACTACTCGGATACAGCGAGGATTAAAGCAGTGCTGATGCACTGTGGCTGGAGCTATGTCGAGATGATCGATGAAGCTGATGTCGTGATCTTCGATACCTGCTCAGTCAGACAGAAGTCCGAAGATAAAGTCACGGGGAAGCTCATGAATCTCGATCCATCCAAGAAAGTCTGGATCACTGGCTGTATGATCCAGCATAATCTCCGCAATATGGTCATCAAACGCAAGACACAGAAGAAGTCTATCAAAGGTCTCATGGGAGTGGGTAACTTCGTCGGGACGGTAGAGACAATTGCTCCTGATGTCATCGGGCTCACCAATCTCGAGATCGAAGAACGAAGACCTAAGCCTAGTATGGAATCTAATGTCGTCTATATCAATCATGCCTTCAATCCAATGTTTCATACATTGCATACGACCTATCCGCATGTGGAGCTTTTCTTCCGTATCGATGATACTGGTTTTCTTCCACTGATGATGCAGCGTATTGGTTATGATGTGCACTTTGATGGAGAGCTCACTAACGAATATACCGCGATTATACCCTCATCGACCAGTATGCATGCTGCGACGAGTCAGATTAGTGCTTTTATCCCTATTAGTACGGGCTGTAGCCAGTTTTGTGCGTTTTGTATCGTGCCCTATGCGAGAGGGGTCGAGAAATATCTGGATGTCGACCAGATCGTCGCTGAAGCGAAGCATCATATCGATCATGGGATCCAAGAGATTACCTTGCTTGGACAGATAGTGAACAAGCATCCTCGTTTCGTCGAGATATGTCAGCGTATTCTCGATCTGCCTGGTAGTCTGCAGTGGCTGAGATATACGAGTCCGTACCCGACTTTTTATGATAGATGACTTCTCGATCTGCATGCATCGGATCCGAGGATGTGTCCACATATCCATATGCCTCTCCAGTCGGGGTCCGATAGGATATTGAAGAAGATGTTTCGTGGCTATACGAGTGAGCAGTTTCGTGAGTTTGTTGATCAGATCAGAGCGATAGAGGCTAGTCATGGCAGGAAGATCTCGATCACGAGTGATGTGATCGTAGGATTCTGTGATGAGACAGAGGAAGACTTTCAACAGACGCTGGATCTCGTCGAATATGCGAGATTTGATATGATCTATATCGGGAAGTACTCCACTCGTCCGGGGACCTATGCAGCTCGTCGCTATGAGGATGATGTCTCACAGGCCGTGAAGGATGAACGCCGAGAGAGGCTCAATATCATTCTCAAAAAAATCTCTACAGACAATAATCATGGAGAGATCGGCAAGACGAAGAAGGTATTAATAACAAAAAAAGTCAGACAGTGAGACAGTAAGGCAGTAGGACAGTATGACTATAGTGGGTATACCGAGGATATGAAGCATATTACCTTCCATGATCAAAAAAATCCCTCTGAGGGAGGGATTCTGCAGGTCGGACAGTTTGTCGATGTCCTCGTGACAGGTGGCGAGAGTTTTATGCTGAGAGGGGAAGTTGTTGGATAAGGCATGTACTTATGCAGCTAATTTTCATCATGTAGTGTGTTTCTCTGATTGAAGAGATAGTTTTTGAAATACATCTTCTAATAATGATATTTTATCTATAAGTTCTTCTAGTAATGATCGTTCAGCCTTATTTAAATCTTTATTAATTGTGCTCTCTGCTATTTTGTCGATTACCTTAAAATTTTTGTGTATTTCATTTAGATCCATTCAGGTATTTATATCTTTTGGCAATATGCCTATTAGCTGTTCATTATTCTTCATTCCTTCTATTATTTTACTTCGCAAAATCTTTATTGTTGCGATTCGGATTTCCGATTCTTTAAATTGTTTTTTTATATTAGTCGGTAATAATTCTAGTATTTGAGAAGTTGTCTTATTCTCGGCTATCAGATAATGTAGTATATTATATAGTTCTCATTGATCAGCTTTATTTTTACTTAACCAACTAAGAATAATTTTATCTTTTTCATTATTAATTGAGAAACTATAAAGATGAAATTTGGTTTCTGTATTTAGTGATCTATAGTATTCTTCAAGATCTTTGATTGTTGTTTTTTGATTTAGGAATTTACTAGTTGAAAGACTTTGATCATTATGAAGAATTCTCAAACCTTCTGTAAGGAAAGTTCTCATCATTCTTATTTTTATATTTGATAGCTCCATTGCATTCGCTTTACTTTCTACTCGTCCCACACCTTGAAGTATTGTTTTATATTCTTCTCATAATAACAAAAGTTCTTCAACGGTTCTTATTTCTTTAGGTGTTCTATCGGCATGTCTTTGAGAAGAACTTGATTCTTTTGTATTATTTTGTTTTGTCTGTAACTCTCAATTAACTGTTATATCAAAATCTCATTCTTGGCCCATTATGCAAAAAGCTTTCAACAATTGAGATATTGTTGGATACTGATAGACATGTATTTCCGTATTAATAATGGGCTTTAGTGCATCTACCAATTCTGATGATGTATTATCCTCATATAATAAAGTTCTTACTTTGCTGGATATGAAATCTCTCATTAGGGTGTTTTTTAAATCATCAGTACGATAGCCTGTTATCTTCTGAGATAGGGAAATATTATTTTCTAAATCAATGTTTAGTGTCCTACTTTCTTGATTAAATGCAATAGTGATGTATTCTTTTTTCTTTTTTACTTCTTTTGAGAAACTGATACCTCATTGCAATTTAAATGATTCTGTAAAAATATCAAAATCCTTCATTGTTTAGAAACCTAATGTAAAAAATGATTAATAATCTATTATATCTCCCCTTGCAATAGTACTAATATATCAGTATATACAAGAGTATACAGATTTCAACGATTTTTCGAGATGTAGTGATAACTTTATGCTAGCGGTTTAATCTTTGAGTGTTTCATGAATATAGAAAAACTTTTTGGATCGAAAGCGAAGGCAGATATTCTCAAATATCTGATTTTCCGTAGACAAGGTGTGTCGATGAGAGCTCTGGAAGCCGAGCTCGGATGGACCTTCCCTGCGATCAAAAAACAAGTCGATACTCTCCAAGATGCTGGTGTCGTCACGATCGATAAAGATGCTATGAAACGAGCTATTCGCATCCATGATGATGTCTATCAGATCCTCAAAGATGTCTTTCTCTTTGCCCTCAAGAAAGATCTTCTTCTCGTCCTCGATCAGCACTCTTTCATCATCCAGCAATATTTCCTCGGTAAGATATTTGGTAGTGGTATCGAGACTGATCTCGTCATCGTCTACCATCATTGTGAGAAAGAATCTCTCGATATGTTCAAAAATATCCTTAATGAACTCTTCAGAAAGTATGGCATAGAGGTCGTTTACCTGACGTTCTTCTCTGCATCGGAATGGCAAACCCGTTATCAGCTTGCTGACAAATTTGTCTTGTCTGTCATGAGAGGGTAAGTAGTTAAGAATTCATAATTTACAATTCATAATTATGATACAGTATCATCAATTCTCTTCCGAAATATCTCTCTATCCTCAGCAGGTCTCTCAGGAGCTGATGGCAGCTTTTGTGATCGGCAAACAATACATGCAAAATGTGTCAGCTGCATGTCGTTTGTGTATTGTGCCTGAAGATATCAGTATATCGAGACATAGCCTGGTAGCGACATTGTATTACTATATCGCACAACGTCAGGATATTCAGCATATCGTCGTCATATCGACTGATCCGAGAGCTACTGCCATCACGCTCCCCTCTCGTGATCATGCGGGTATTGCTCATATTCTTTGAAAAAAATTACTATACGATACTGACTTGAGTCAGAGGATAGTCTGACTGCAGGGTATATCTACTTGTCATGATGATATCTCCCTCGAGTCTGCATCATGGTATACGCATGTGCATTATGTTGCTATGCTACCTCAGCTGTGTGATGTTTTACCTATTATTTGTCCTGTAGGTGATATATCTTATGGGACATCGTTACTTGATTGTTGTCTTGCAGATCCTCATACATTTGTTATATTGATGGATAGCTTTGCATTTCGTCCTTATGTGGATGAGCAAGGTCAACATGATATGCAGACGCTTGTCTATGAGCCTGGTGGTGAGGTTCTTCGTTTATTTAATCACTATGTTGCTTCGCAATCGTGGCTTTTTTATGCACTCAGAGTGGATAAATCGCCATTACCGTCTGATCCAGAAAGATATACATCTTTATTGATAGCTGGCTAGTTGGTGATTCGGAATTTTGTTGCTGTAGAATGGTGCCATTTACCCTTGCAATAAGATGTCTATTTCGATACAAAGAGACTATTATTTTACTTTTTTGACAATTTTTTGCTATGATGAAATTTTTTTATGATAGTTTGGAGACTGTACAGAAACTTCGCTATCCTACGAAGAAAGATTATTTGACTCTTTCATTAGCGATTGTCGTGACTATTGTGGTTGCTGGTGTTTTCTTTATATTTGTTGATTCGATATTTTCATCATTGTATAGGTCTTTTTATACTGCTATGAGATCAGCAGATGATACGACGCCGACACAAGATATCTCATCACTACTTTCGGGGGTTAATGATATGTCTGGCACAGATATGAATGATATCACTACTGGTCTTGTTGTGACAGGAGAGAATAAATAACTATTGTATTCTTTTAATTTTTCATCTTCCATTATTGCATGGTTACTATCACACAGACAGAACTCAAAAAACAAATCGAAGATAAATCTCATAAGCGATATGTACTTAGCGTCATCGCAGGACAAGAAAATCTCGTCGTAGAGAATCTCAAAGAAAGAGTGAGAAAACAATCTCTCGAAGATGATGTCGTCGATTATTATGTTCCTATCGTGATGGAGTCGAAGATGAAAGCAGGTAAGAAAATTATCCAAGAACAAAAACTCTACCCTGGTTATGTCTTTGTTAGATCGAGAATGAACGATAAGATCTGGTATGTCGTCAGAAATACGCCATGAGTGAGAATCATCGTCGGTGCAGAGACGCATCCTATACCGCTCACTGATAAAGAATACGAAGATATTCATCGCCAAGTGCAGGAGAGGAATGAGAGATCGACAATGGTCGTACCATACAGAATAGGTGATGTCGTGACACTCAAAGATGGAAATTTCTCTGGTACCAAATGAGTCGTGAGAGAAATCGATGCAGAAAAGAATGCTGTTGTGGTCAATATTGAGATGCTTGGAAGAATGACTCCGGTTATGGTTGATTTTGATAAAGTAGAACTTAGCAAATAGAATGGAAGAATGAGCGGTTTTGGTCTTCCGTGACTGATGCCTCATTTTCTTTCAGTCCTTCTATCTTCCTATCTATTCTTTATGCATTCACATGAGAAGCCTATTATTTTAGTTGTTACGACACTATTCTTGGCATTTACGTTGGTGTATATGATGTTTTTTCGTATTCGTGATACAGCAGATATAGTGTCGCCATCGCTCTCGTCATGATCAACGCTTTCATGATCATTCTCTGGCTCAGATACTGATAGATTGATTACATCATTATTGATTGATGCGACTACGTGATCAAATATATCCTGACAGACACAAACAGGCATAGCTATGACATGAGCAGCATCAGGTCGAGTTGTCTTACAGTCTGGTGATGAATCTGCTTCGGCGACTACTACTCTCTCATGATGAGTGAAGACATGATCAAGACAGACCTGATCTGTGCAGACAATCGTCGTACCGACGATTACTCCATCGTCGTCAGAAACAAATTCTTCGTATCGGTATGATCGTATAGACAAGATCTCTGGTGCTACTGCATGGTATAACTCTGTCAAGATGGCTGAAGTTCTAGGTTTGGATATGCAGGTGGTGTTTGCTGATACAGGTGCGATATTGTATGGATATCTTGGGACAGGGGCATTGGATCAACTTGCCTCGACAGTCAAAAGATTACAATGAAATATACTTGCAATCGATACGCAAATAGATATAGTTAAGAATTGATTGCCCTGAGATCGCATACGCTACATCAATATACCACAGCTCACATTTGTCCGCAAAAATGGAGTAGAAGAAAAACTTCTGGTTGCGATGATTGTAGATGTTGATGATGATCAGTGGCTTATCCAAGCACCGTATGGTAGCTATCATGCATCTAAGAAGCGTATGATAGAGATATTCACACAGTTGTATAAGTAGTATTTTGGATATTTAGCGTTTTTGTAAGTTGGTAATTTGCTTGAAGGATATTTATTCCTTATAGTCTCTTGCTAATGTACTAACTCACTAACTTACCAATTCACTAATTTACATATTTTTATTCCTTTTTGTCTCTTGTTATGGCTAAACAGCTTACTAAGACATTGAACCTCGAAGTAGTCGCAGGGAAAGCACAACCTGCACCTCCACTTGGTCCTATGCTCTGATCCAATGGTGTAAACATTGGTCAATTTATTACCGAATTTAATAGCAAAACTGCAGATCACATGAAGCAGTTCGCTCCTGCAGATGTGAAGATGAGAGTGAAGCTTGATTTGTATTCTGATAGGACGTTTGATATGTATATTATCGGTCCAGTAACATCCAACCTTATCCTCTGGAAGATAGGTCAGAAGTTATGATCAGGAGAACCAAACAAGAAGAAACTCTGACAGTTGTCTCGTAAAGATCTCGAAGAGATCGCAGAACTCAAGAGAGGTGACATGAATAGCGACAATATGGAATCTATGGTAAAATCTATCGCTGGTACAGCGAGAAATATGGGAGTAGAAATCAAGTGATAATAGAGCTACACTATAGAGTAAAACTAATCATCTATTTCTGAATATGTAGCTTTATATTTCGCTTTATCCTTTAGCTAATTAACCGGGAGATCTGTGAAGATCGTTAGGACCGATTTTATATTTTTTTCTTTCTATCTATGACTAAAGTATCCAAAAAGTACGCAGAAGCGTCAAAACTTATCGACAAGAAAAAGATGTATTCTGTCGCAGAGGCTGCAGAACTTGTGACCAAAGTAGGTTATACGAAATTCGTCGGATCAGTCGATATTGCCATCAAGACATTCGCAAATCCTAAGTACAATGATCAAGCAATCAGAGCTACTACCTCACTGCCTCATGGAAATGGTAAGACTGTCAAAGTAGCAGTCTTTACTACCGAAGATAATGTGGTTGCGGCGAAGTCTGCAGGTGCTGATACAGCAGGATTTACTGATCTTATCCAGAAGATAGAGAAAGGAGAGATGGAGTTTGATATACTCGTCACCACGCCCGATCTTATGAAAGATCTTGCAAAAGTAGCGAAAGTGTTGTGACCAAAAGGTCTCATGCCAAATCCAAAAGCTGGTACAGTAACGACTGATCTTCCTTCGACTATTGCAGAGATCAAGAAAGGTAGATTTGAATTTAAGCTCGATAAGACAGGTAATATCCATGCTATCGTCGGTAAGATGAATTTCTCTGCTGACCAATTGGCTGATAATATCAATGCTTTTATCACTGCAGTGAATGCAAACAAGCCTACTGGCATCAAGTGAAAGCTTATCAAGAAGATTGTCATCGCTCCGACTATGGGTCCTGGTATTGTGATCGCTGGATAGTGTAGTATATATTATTCATTATAAACCTCCATTATGGAGGTTTTTTTTGTATGATAAATCTATATTTATCTATAGGATGTGATGATCCCATACTGGCGAGCAATAATAGCTGGCATAGAGAGAGCTATCGTAGGCACATCATCATGCATAGCTGCGATTTTGTAGTAATCTATCGCTTTCTCATAATCATCGAGATAATGGTAGTAGTCGAAAGCTAGCATCTGCGGTAAGCGATAGTCAGGACATGGCTCTCGATAATGCGGATCTTTTATGCTCACGGCAGTCATAAACGCCGACGATGAGAGACTTTTGATCGCCTGTATTTTGCCCATATCACAGGTCATACGTATTCATTGTTCTCCGATTATGATAGTATTGCTTCGTGTGATCGTTGTCAGATCTTGTTCTTTTTTTGTCATAGGACTATATGATCTTTTCGGTGCTGGTCACATGAGGACAGCAAAGCTATAGATAGAAGATCGATGGGGATCAAGTGTCGTGATGGTGAAGAGGCGATTGCTGATAGTATGTGCTTGTGATAGATCTGCTTCTTTGCCGATATATTGGATAGTCTGGAGCCGTGCTATCGATGCGATGAGTTTCTGATATGGGAATGCTATACACTTACCCTTGCCATACTCACAGTTATCGTGAAATGATTGTAGGAGTGTTTGTTGTATAGTAAATGGCTCTGTCAGTTTGTCTTTTTCTTGTCATACTCTATTGTGTCAGGTCTGCGAGATAGCTGATGTTCGTTGACCACCAGGGATGAGAAGATACGATGACGCATGTGGATTGTCTATGATGGCAAAAATAACCTGTATGCACCGAGTCGTGATGATCATACAGATTATCGATAAAAAGATATGATGTCTCATGATAAAATACTTTCGCATTGCAATGGGATTATAAATTAACTATAGAGAGTATATATATTTTATCTTTTTACATGCGTGAATCAATGAAAACATTTATCGTTTTTATTCTATGAGTTGTGCTAGGTTCATTGCTCGGTGGTAAGATGACATACGAGTATGTCGTGAGTCAGTTTAGCGATAATGTCGATACGATAGTCGGCCAAATTATCGATCAGGGTATGATCTCTGGTGCACAACATGCTGCATCGGATTTGCAAAACAAATGAGAAGAGTTTCTCACATCGCAAAAGGATAAAGCGAAAGAACAATTGAAACAAAGTTTAACACAGGCAATAAACCAACAAATAGATGCATTCTTACAATAATACTAGATGAATGATCGTCGGTATGGATGAGGTAGGTAGGTGACCACTAGCATGACCTGTGACGGTCGCTGTGGTGCTCTGTTTACCGGCTTTTTTTCGTACATCGCCTGAGTGGTATGATCGTGTGACAGATTCCAAGAAAGTCTCTCCCTGACAGAGAGAGTATCTCGCTCGTTGTATCCTCGATCATCCTCATATCGTGTCAGGGATTGC
>CAZBFX010000007.1:3394-19485 GCA_964491325.1 uncultured Candidatus Peribacteria bacterium | reverse complement strand
CCAAAGCGATGAATGATGCAATAACATTCTATACAGATGCTCTAAAAAATATCACAAAAGAGAATGGTTTTGATGACAAGACAACACAATTCAAAACACAATTCCTCAACCAACTCGTATCAGTCAGAAATACCTATATGGCTCAATGAGCAAACAGATATGTCAGTCAAATGAGCGGTACTACAATCCCAACTGCCACTACTCCTCAAGCATCATAACCCATGAGAACTACGCAACAAACCACATCTACATCATAAAAAGATTACTTTCCCATTTTCTCCCTTTTATACTTTCTCATTTTACTTATGTATACTCCCAAAACTCCTCAAGAAGCGATCAATTATATCGTACAGTCTATCAAAAATGTCGATCCTGACAATATCGAAGTCACTCGTGAGGACGTCGAAGACCTCTTCTACGATCTCTTCGACGAAAAGATCGAAACAGCATCAGCATGAGTACTCAACGATGTGGATAAGAATCTCCTCGCAGAAAAAATCGATGACGAGACTTTCGTCGACAACTATCTCGCTCAGCGTATACCTCACTATTATAATCTCGTCACTGAGACCGTTGCAGAGATCATGACAGCGTACATGAGCGACGAAGACGACGATGAAGAATAATTTCTTTTTCTTTATCTCTTTCTGACATGTATTCATTCTCTTTGCTTTTTCCTCTTGTTTTACAAGAGGATTTTTTTATACTCGGATCCAGTCTAAGGCTATAGCTCAGTGGTAGAGCGGAGGTCTCCAAAGCCTCGCGTCGGGAGTTCAATTCTCTCTAGCCTTGTTTTTTTATACAAAAAAAACTTGTATTCTTAGAATGAAGATGATATACTGTACTACAGCATCTCTCATTCTCTCTATCCCTGACTGCCGTCAGGCAGGTTTCATTCCCTCAATCTTTATATAATGTGAAATATCGTCCTTATCGGAGCAGGTGGTACAGGTATGTCGGGGCTGACTATGCTCCTCGACCAACTCGGATATACCAACCTCGTAGCCATCAATGATGTCGATAATCAGCTCACCGCAAGACTCCATGACCGCAATATAAAAGTTATCATCGGACACGGACGCTATCAGATCCAGAAAGACGACTTTGTGATCTACTCCGATGTGCCTGCCATCATCACATGACCAGAGGTAAGCCAATCTCGTTTGTATCAGCAAGAGCCCACGAAGAAACACTTCCATGTCTGTATCTCCTACAACCAGATGATCGCCGAGATCAGCAAACACTTTATCACTATCGCTGTCGCTGGTTCCAATGGGAAAAGTAGTACGACAGGGATGCTCATGCATACTCTCTATCAAAACGATAAAAGCTTCTGACTAGGCATCGTCGGAGCTCTGATGCCTCAGTATAACAACCAATGATACCTCATCAACAAAGATATCCTACCAGACATAAGACATCTCTTCGATCATATAGTCAATCAAAAACATCAGCTCAACTATGATCTCCTCAAGAAATATCTCTTCGTCATCGAAGCATGCGAATACAAAAATCACTTCCTCAGCTATGATATCGACTATTCACTCATTACGAATATCCAACATGATCATATCGACTTCTTCCCGACGGAGGAAAGTTATATCACTGCATTTCACGATCTTATAAGCCAGACAAAAAAGAAAGTCATTCTGACTCCATCAGCGACTGAGATATTCACTCAGTCACGACTCGATCAGTTCGCTATAGAAAAGTATATTATTTCCGAACCGTATCCATTCAACTCTGACTATCTCATCGGCAGCTATCACGAAAGTAATGCTGGCATGATTATCTCATTGATACAGGAAATTCAAAATTCAAAATCTAAAATCCAAGATATAGATGATCTTTTAGGTAAGCGAAAGTGACTTGGCAGAAGAATGGAACTCATCACAAAAACACTATCGCAAGCGAAAGCATATAGTGACTATAGTCATCATGCTCCTGCAATTCTTGGCAATCTCCAAGCACTGAGAAAACAATTCCCCGAACACCACATCATCACTATTTTTCAGCCCCATCAAGCCCAGAGAGTACTTGCCGGGCGAGATGATTTTACTCATGCTTTAGCACTATCTGACGAGACAGTCATCTATAAACTCTATACCGCTAGAGAAGATTTCGATGCATTGCAAAAAATCTATCCACAATTAGCAGATAGATCGTCATTTGATGAACTCGGTGAGAAATTTGCTGAGCATGTCCATGGGACATATATCACTGTCGCGGATGATATTATCGACATCATCCAAAGAGACTACCCTACTCCCACTATCATCGTCATCTTTTCTGCAGGAGATTTGGATTATCAAGTGAGAAGCTTAATATAATAAATACTATATCTCTACTCTTCCTATCTCTTCTGATAGAGGAAGTTACTCGTGCTACTCACATCCACGACAGGATTGTATGGCTTGCCTGCCATGGCTGACTCGAGGATGCCGATGAGGCTTTCACCATCATAACCATTGGAGAAAAGTATCGCAGGATCAGTGATCTCTAACTTATCGATCATACGCTGGATCTGGATACGTCTATCTGCTATAGAAAGGTTAGCAGTCTTCGCCACGACTGCAGCGAGGAACTCATCATTATAGCCCATCATGATATTGGGATTGTTTCTCATGACATGAGCCACGAGATATGCAAGATCACCTCTCGTGACACAGGACTCTTCATCAGTGAGTAAGCCATTCATCACCGATGGATCGAAACCATATCTCTGATAAATGAGATAGTACATATTTTTGATTTGACCCTGTGTAATATTTTTGTGCGGTTCGAGATAATACGATCATCTGATCTGTTTGGGTTCCAGGAGACGAATAAGTCCTCTCTCATGTGCTCGATTGACAAAGTTATGTGATTCACGACTAATATCACTCGTGACGTCTATATAGGCAGTACCATTTTGTCTTGTGACATAGACATCTCTACTACCTGCGGTATACATCATCCTTGCTATGACATTGATGGCTTCGATACGGCTCGTACATTTCTCAGGGAGAAACTGACGAGAATATGTAAATTTATATCCCAAGAAGATACCATTTCTGACTGCAGTCATGATATGCATATAGGTATCATCTCCTCTCTGGACATCTTGGAAGACAGGGTCGATACGAAGTCGTTTATTCATAGCATCATACTGTCCGAGCATACTTTGTATACCGATAAATGGGTTCACGAGATAGACTCACAAGACACTTGCTGTCTGATCATCGAGTCAGAGTATAATCTTTTGTGCATTATTGAGCGGTCTTGGATCCCTCACACGAGAAGCGATAGATGTTGCATTGTTTATCTCCTCATCACTAAGTTTAGCATTAAGGACGAGTGAGATGATGATTTGACCATTTTCACCGACAGGGATATCACCCACAGGGAAGACAAGGACATTTGATTGGTATTCATTGGACTGGATATATCATGACGAGGTAGTTTGTACAATAGTATAGGGAGCACTCGTTCTGATACTTTTGATGAGTGGTGAGAGATAATATTCTACTTTCGTCCCTGTAGCGATATTAGGCCCTAAGTTATAATAGCTGAGAGTAATATCGATAGTTGATCTACGACCTATCGTACCACTCGTGACAGCCTGTGATATCACCAGATCAGCAGAACCAGGTAAGACTCCTGTCAGACCATCTGTTTGACAGACAGTGCCATTGAGGATAGTATTGGAACCATGACAGATACAGCCATCTGCATCAGTACATACTTGGCCGACATCGACAGCCGTCCTAATACTATCAGTAACGCCTGTCAGTGTATTGGGCAAACAAATACTTCCGCTGACGATAGTAACATTATAACAACTACACCCATCAGGATCCGTACATTGTTGATTGAGAGAGACGGGGCTTGTTTGACCATTCATACCCACTATTACCGTTCCTGTGGTAGTAGTGGTTGTGGTATTTGTTGTTGTCGTTGTAATTGTTGCACATTGACCATTGAGACATGATGCAGTACAGAGATTGGACGATACACCGCCATTCGTACCATTACAGTTCCATACATAACTACCACTGTTTATTGCGACAGTAGTGGGACTACCTGAACTACAGAGATTGGTTGGGACTTGTGTCTGAGGACTATTATAACTAGCACATACGCCATCCGTGACCGCATGAGCATAGCATGATGCCGATGATGCACCACCTACTCACTGACATGTCCATGTTCGTTGGCTACCGCTATTGGGTACAGCAGAGAGGATAGGATAATTACCTGCCTGCGTACAGAGAGTAGCATTCTGTATCTGAGCATAGGTCACACTCTGTCCATTGTATCATGGATTACACATCCCAGCCACAGGTGTCGTAGCTTGAAACGCATAACATGCCACAGGAGCTTGAAGAGTATCCGAACCTGCACAGAGTCGATCATATCTCGCAGTATAGAGTGTATTCATAGGGCTAGTCACGAAGCCAGTGATCGTACTATCCAGACAGAGTCACGAACTACCACCAGTGAGGAGTGCAAACGATGAGCCTTGAATAGTCGGTCCGCAGATGCCAACAGGAGAGAGTAATTCTCTACTTGCAGAGCATCATACATCATCAGCCGACGGAAATATCTGATCTGATCATAAACAACTCCATATCGTCTGTCATCCTACTGATGGGAAAGACGCAACGAGAGTAGATACAGATGGATCAGCATTACCTGATGCACAGAAAGCTAACTGATTTGTCCCTAACCGATTAGTCGCTGTATAGACAAAAGTCTGTCCATGATTACTACCACAGGCTCCATTGAATCATCATCATGAAGAGAGAGTATTTGCACTACATGGCACAGAATCTGCTCATCAACCACTACCAAGACACACCCAAGATTCTGATGTTCATGGAGCAGGAAAATTTGTATTATTGGATATACCAGCACTACACTGGAGGCCAATATAACTTCATTGTGTGGACAAATAGGTTTGAGCTGCTGCTGGACCACAAGCACCTGTGATGACGGTCACAGGAGCAGGAGGATTATATGTTGCGGAACAGAGACCACTTCTAAAGTATGTTGGTCATGATGTACAGTCAGGAGTTGTTTGATTAGTTTGACAACGCCAAGAGAGCGTTGTACTGACTAAAGGTATTTGATTAAAGGTCGTAATATGTGTTCATGCCGTACAGTCATTACCAGGATTATTGGAAATGGGGATACCTGTAGTACAAAGTTGCGATACAACCGATCCAGAACTCGTAAATGTTGCACCATTAGCACTACCACATGATTGAGCGAATGACCATGATCACAACATATAGCAAGAAGCTACAAGACAGATTGTTATGAGACTATACATATATCATTTCACAGAAAGCATCAGCAGAATATAGGGAGAATTAAAAATATAAATAGAGTATACACATTACACTCTGTCGGTGCAATACATCTCACCGCTAAAAGACAAAAAGGATTGACATATACGATGAGTGACTTACTATATATAATAATACCAGCAACTAGCATCTTGTCAATTATCATATCACATCTTCTCCGTCTCGTGAAGAAATAATCATAATAAAAGATTTATTCATTGCTCTCTTTGTCAAAAACTATACTATAATAGCATGCTGTGACGTCTACGAACATCTATACGAAACAATATCCATCAGACCAAAGTATATATCATACTGACCGTCTATATCTGTGCTATGATTATACAGAGTTTTTTGCCAGCTTTGCCATCCAATACACTCGCCAATACAAGATATACCAATACAAATCTCGTCGTCCTCCTCGTCGATAAAGATCTCTATGCAGATACTAGTCTCCAGTCCGACATCGATCGATATGCACAGCGTTATATCCAGTGACGCCTGTCCGATACGAGAGCTATCATATTTCCTCTCGATACCGAGACCATCAAAGCATGGGACATCACCAAGATGATAGAAAACATCTACCATGACTGACTAGAGTGACAGCCCTCGACCCTGAGAGGAGTCATCCTCATCGGAGACAAAGTCCCACTCCCCATCATCAATGACCGCAATACATTCTTCCCTTCCATCTTCCCCTATACAGACTTCGACGATCAGAAGTATTATCGAGATCCGCAGACGACCTATTTCCTCCCCAATAACAAACCCAAAGCACAAGCCGAGCTTCGACATGGACTCATCACTATGGGCACGACCGTGTCAGACTACCGTCATTTTTTTGATAAACTCAGACGCTATGCGGACAATCCTGCATGATATATCGGGACGGGTATCTGGTATGACGATTTTATCGAACAGAAAGAATCATTTAATAGTCAGTTTATACCATATTACCTCAATAATTTTATCCTCGCAGAGGATATAGCCTATCATAGATTCAATCCATTGATGATAGACTTCTTCAATCAGTCGCATACGAATAATATCAATACTATGCTCACCAAACAATCAGCACTCACTGGATCAGTATGATCCTATCAAGCACAAGTGTGATCATTCTTTAACTGATTGAGAGATACGCTACAAAATAGTGGAACTACTCTACAAACGAATCAGACACCGACACTCTTTATCGATGATGGCCTGCAATGATTCCTCAAATCATATAGCGAACTATCCAGTGTCGGTAGTCGTGCTCGCATGAGAGACAACATCCTCGCTGCGGGGAGACGATCACTCGATGATCTCGATACCCATAGTGAAAAGATCACCATCAATGATAGGATGTACTATAGTCAAATCGGCGATCAGACTATCACTCCTCTCCTGGTCGAAGCAAACAAACTCCTAGAAGATACTCTTATCAAAACAGTGTCAGACAATCACTATGCGCTGCATGTGCCATTGCCGACATATGGCGAAGTCAAATATGATAGGCAATATCAGCTATTCACCAACAATCCATGATTGCGAATGTTCGCATGTGATACAGATCTCGCAAACAATACACTAGGCAATAGTCAAAACAAAAAAACCAAAGTCTACGAAACATTCTTCTATGGCACACATGCCAACGATATCACATGATTGCAGCAGACAAGTATATTTATCGGATCGCCTACACGCTATACAAATAGCAATAGTATCAATACAGCGACATGATTTTCGAGTTATGCATGAATCTGATCATCATATACTGTCTTCGATCAACTCGTCGAGGCCAATAGATGATACAATGTCTCTCATGCACATGACGATAATGCCATCCTCAGTGATATACTCTCACCGACAGGGATCAAGAGAAGTCTCAGATGTACGACCACATGATATAATGTATGATATCGAGGCAACAATACTCCTCTGGCTCTCACAGGTGGTAATAATGGTGCACTCTCACTACTAGACAAAAACTACCATGCTGTAGGCACGACTCGCGACACAGAGTGACGTCAATGGCTGGCCAATAAGCTTAATATTAGTGATGCCGTGATCGATACATTCCCTGGATCGCTCTATGATATAGCATGATCACAACTCGTCCTCGATTACGCCAACCGAATGGACAGACGCAACAGCCTCTCATCATGATGAACCATACTCAACACAATGAGATATAAAAGCATTCTTGGTCAGGTATTTAATTTTAATGATAATGATAAAGTCGTCCTCTCTCCTTGTGCAGAAGATGGCAGAGATAGCCTCCCTATCAGCCAGCGAGATTTCTTCGATGTCATGGGTGGAGGTATATCGATAGACAATCTCTCTCTGAGTAGTGGTTATGCATCAGATATTCAGGTCACATGACCACAATGAACAGGGATTCAATTCAATGGTGTCAGATGCCCTGCCTACAGTTCGGGAAGTATAGCATCAGGCAATCTCAGTATAGGTGGTAGTGGTTTCTATGTCAGACAAAGCATACAGTTCAAAACGATCGACTCGACGATCATTCACAATTCACCAAATAATAATGAACTCAGCTGACTCCTCCTCACGACACCATCGAGACCGATCGACAGTATCAGATATATGACATTCAAGTGAGTAGGTGGTGACCGAGTAAAGCTTATATTCCCAAATCTCTATGCCATCCCTATCTACAAAACATGAAGCACAACATGATCGCTCGTATTGAAATCAGTCGATGAGATAGCACAATCCATCAGAGAACATCTGAGAACAAGCATTGATAATTATAACAACGATCTCACGACACAACTCAACAAACGCACTCTCTACTTCAATACAAATCCGTCTGCATTCGCTCTCCTGAGTCAGGCAAATATTTTTGCCAATCCATCACGCACATATAGTCTACTCGATCCAGATCTCTTTATCGATCAGATAAGCCCACAGCTCATCAACACTATAGCCAATCTCCTCTATACAACCAATAGCATCATCCCAGAGAAGATAGCAACCGAGACCATCAGCGAAAACATAGCTATGCTACAGCAATCAAGCGATATCAATCATAAAAAGAACCATATCCTGACAAAATATCTGCATGCTCCTGATAGTGAACATACGATCTTCAATTATCCATGATATAACAGTGGCTGATATGAACTCGTAGCACTCACGAGCGATGGCGATGATACTATCGCATCTTCTGATGCGAATAACAGTCTCCTCCAATCGATCAAACAGAGAAGGACACACCATATCGAACAACAGCAGATCATCAGGCAAAACATAGAGAATCAATGAAAAGATAATGTATGTGCTGGGCCTTATGGCGAACCTGTACCTATCTTCGATCTCAGTACACAACAATTCCCATGGTTTGATGCACTACAATGCCGAGCAGATCAGTTTACCCTCTGATCGGAACTTACGGACTTCTTTTGGTTAGATTATAAGAATGCTCAGTGACCTGTCCTGATACCCAACATCCTCAGACCACTGCTCAAAGATGGAGGAGCATCACTTGGCTGAACGCCTACCACTCCATGGCAAGAATATGTCATCCCATGAGGTAATGGCGATACTATCATCAATGGCAATGGAGCAAACAATACTAGCCTACAAAAAGCCATCATCGAGAGTACAGATATCGAGATAAAAAATCCTGCCTATCTCCTCGCAAGCAACACACCGCTCGATATGCAACCACAACTCCTCGTCCAATGAATCAGTAATATAGGAGATCTCACTATGACTGTAGCAAGTACAGGTGATGTCTGTCTCATCATCGATGACAAGAATACATGTAACGATGCTCGAACATGAATTATCAATCAATCCACAACGCTTGCATTACCTCTCACTCCACAAGACAATAAAGCATGAGAAAGCACCATTATCGTCACACTCTGTAAAAGCAGTAACACAAATACATGTGCTGTCCAAAGCTACCCTGTCAGTATCACAGCTGGCGAAGCAGAGACTATCAATATCGATACACCTGGAGATCATTTTATCATCGGCACTGTCGTACCACTTCGTCTCCATGCATCGGATATGTTTGACAATACTATAAATCTCAGCATCCCATGATATACTATCACTGTCTCGACAGGGACCATCTATGGTCAGACGGGCTATGAGATACAACGTCTCGATGAGATACTAAGTTATGCTTGACCGGCAAATTCGAATACTGACTATAACACGAGATTCTCTGTCTACAATAGATCATGAAGTTTAGTCACATCCAAAGAAATATCATTCGTGCAAGGAAATATAAACACCACACCGCTATCAGGAACAGTAAGCATCTCATGAGCGGCGAATAGGTTTATGTATACATTGCCTGCATCACCGACAGAACGATATAGCGACCTCTCAGGAGAAATACAGATCATCCCCACATCACTCCCTGGGATGACACTCAGACTATCAGACGATAATGATATGCCTATCCATGGCTATGTCTCCATAGATACTGAGCAAAAAATCCTCTCTCCTGGCATCATCCAGCGTCAACTCATCACATCAGGATGAAATACATCACTGACCAATATATTTAGCCAGACAAACACTGTCCTCATCGATGAGAGTGGTAGGATCAATATCTACTTCATGCCTACAGGAAAAGCATGAACAGAAACAGTAACACTCACACTCCCTGATGGTAGGACGACATCATTCACTATCGATATAGTCGCTGGACCTGCGACATCACTCGCATTCACTCCCGACACCGAGACTACTGATGATGATCAAAGGATCAGACTCACACTAGAAGATTATCGGTGAAATCTTGTCCCTACGCTCACTGTCGTCAGAGTCAATACATTTGGATCACTCTCCCTCAGTGGTGCCAGTCAACGCACTATCGTCCTATCCTGATGAAGTGACTATCTCTCACTGACACAATCGGTACACAAAGGTAAGTGAAGTATCATCGCTCAATGAATCAATAATGACATCATCCCTACATGGCGAGAACATCCATGACAACAGAGCATGATCCCATGGACTGGCATGAATGCACTGTATCTCAGTCTCATCGGTAGCGATCGATGAAATATGCTGAAAGAGAAAAACATCTGACAGATACAAACGCTCTTCTCGACATCACCGAAATTGCTCGCGATGACGACACAGATCGCCGATCCTCGTACATTACATCCTGCGATAGGGAAACTCAATAGCTCATGATCCATAGTCTCACTCATCGATGACAGACCCCTATCTGCTACTAGCTATAGTGATGCAAACATAGCATACATATCATGATATAATGGCTGATCCAGCAATAGTGAATCAATAACACTCGTCATCGATACATCACAGAGTTATACACCACAGACTATCACATCCATCGAAGAGAGCATCTCTCCAGAAAACAATGTCGGTCGAAGACATGATCAATCACATCTCACACAGTTTGGTCAATGACTCAGTGTCGGTGATGCTACTCGTCACAATGCATCAGATATGATGATCAATATCGGTGATCCTCTCATTATGAGGATATCTGACAACACACCACTCCTTCCTAGTGATCCTGATGGACTAGGCAAATGACCATGACAAGAGATCCTCTCCTCTCCTGAGAAAACAATACGCAAGACACTCCATACAGATATAAACAATGATGCACTCGAAGACATCGTCATCGTCTATAATGATGGAAGTGTCGAATGGCAAAAACAATATGGCGGGACGAAAACATTTGTCCCTATGTGACCGCTACTCCATATATTTGATACGATCAAAGATGTCTTCGTGGCGGATACAGCGGGCGATGGATTTGGTGATCTTATCGTCCAGCTCTCTGATGAGACTGTCAGAGTCTATACAAATAATGAATGAATATTCTCGGTCGATGGCTTCCCTCTCTGTCTCAGTGGCACTAAGGATCCAAGTAATCCATCATCACTCAAATGATTTGATCAATGGTTGATCGATGATATGGATGCAGATGGCAGAAGCGATATCATCACGAACAATAAAGGAGAAGTACAGATAGTCTATGGGAGACAAACAAGCAATGGACATAGCTATATATCCCAAGAAAATAAAATATGCGATAGCCGCTGGCTCCAGAGACAATGAGGAAATATACAAGAGCTGACCACCTTCACGACACAGATAGCAAGCGGCATGCAGATCATCGATGATAGTCTCATCCATCGAGCATGATTGACCGAAGCGAGTCAATGATCGATCGATACGACTGATGCACTCACTGCTCCTGACGATCAAGATGACAATACAGCAATCAGCAATGATGGTTCGTTCTTTGCAGACCTCAAAGATACTGCAGTCACCTTCTTCCAGAATATATTCTCATCGAACAATTCTAATAGCACAAATATAAACCTTAGCAACGCAGACCCCTCCTCTCTCATCAATAGTGCCAGCAACGATATCCTCAGACGAAGTGTCTCACCTATCGACTATATACCAGTCTATGAAGCGAGCACCACACAACAGGAAAATCTCAGATATATCGCCACCTCACAGAGTAAGCCTGATGATCGTGTGAGAGTATATAAGCAGTTTACCGATCTCAACGGAGAGACGCTCAAAGCAAATGACACCGTGAGAGTGACCGTCACGATCGAATGAACAAATAATAATCGTATGACCTATATCGATCATATAGGCTGACCATGGCAGATAAGCTTTGACGACAATGACAGGATCAGATGATGGAATGCTGGCACGCTCAATAGTGATCATCAGTATGTCGCGGTTGCACCGGCTGATGGCTATACATTTATCATCGACAATATATCTCTCTGATCAGCGAATACAGTCACCTTCTCCTATACACTCTCCTATCAGTGAGCATCAGTGAGCACTATACACATCGAGAAAACCAATAATGATATCTATCCTGATATCAAAATATATCCTAGCGACAGTTGTAGTAAGTTTTATCGAGTGTATGAGAATGAAGCATCACTCCTCCGCAACTATAGATCCTATGGCAGTCGTTTCGTCGACCTCCAAGCCAAGATCGATAACTATGCGTGAGCATTGCAGTCCAATACACAAAACTTCATAGGAGAAATAGGCAACAGTATAGGTGATGGCGTCTCTTCTCTCGTCAATAGCCCAAATGGTGGCGGATCGCTGTCTGGTATAGCTCACGAGATAATGCAAGGTATCGGATGAGAAAAGATAAACTTCGAGACATTGCTTTGATCACTCACTCAGACCCTCTTCCAACCACAAGGAGCATCAGTAAACATCCAGACTAATCTCTTGGGGTCATTTGATCAAAAAATACAGGATGCTATGAAACAATGACTCGAGGGACTTTGTAATGGCTTCAACACGACAGGGTGAGGTATACCTGTACCGTTTAATATGGCGTTCCTCTCACCAGGGACATTTAACCTCTTCGGTTGTAGAGTACCAGCACAGTGACAACTCATCCCTGATATTTATCCCAAAGATACATGATTTCCTATCTTTTGGTTTCCTGGCACTGCACAAACTCCTGTCTGACCTGTACCTTTCCCACGATGACAGATCAACAAACCTGGTATTGATAACTTCGGCTATGGCATTATCCCAGGAGCATGAGTTTATCCATCGGCGATCAGAGTCTATCTCTCACCGACACTGACGATGCAGATGGGCATGGCGATATGTTTCGGACCACAAAAAGCGTGATCTACTATCCCATCACCACTCAAACATATGGGAGGAAATTGTGTCGTCGTCAAACTCCCTATCGATCTCCTCGGAGGATCAAACACAGGGAACAATACAAACAATTTGTCAGACCAAGATATCTTGGATCTCTCGAGATTCGGTGCATGTACGAATCCTATTGTCAAACCACATAATAGCAATAACCCAAATAACATAAGCGGATCGCCATTTCAACTCGTGAACACACATAATGGCGTCACTAATAATCCATTCCCTCCAGGGACATATGCTGGCATTGTCAATCTCGAAAGATCACCAATCATCGAAGAAGAACAATATACGAGAGATGATGGAGACATCCTCCGTGGCGGACAAAAAGTCACACCAAAGATTGTATGATGATTACCAGCATCGAGAGGTATAGCACAATGTATCGTCAACGACTGGATGGATAGACAAGTAAACTATATGATCAATAATCTCACCAATATGCAGATAGGAATCTATCTACCTGATGTGACCGATCTCGGAAAATGATTTGACACACTGGGTGAACAACTAGGCACAGGAGCATGGAAAGAAGACTTCAGAGAAGTATGACAATCATTCGTGACGGACAATCAAGCCAATGAAGCCGACCTGACAGGCGGTGGGAGACTGGCAAGGTGAATACATAATAGCTCCGCATTCTTGAGAAAGATCACGCCAAATCAGTCAGCACTCGATAGTCTCTCTGATGGTCTCAACAATCCTTTTGACCAAGTAGCGAAGTTGTTTGAAAACACACCGCTCATACAGATAAATAGTAAAGATATCCAAATCAAAGTACCAATGATCTATGAAGAAGATATAGCCAGATATACTTCGTATCTACAAACGCGATGACAAAGAAATCAAACAATTATACAAGATCGAGAGAGTCTCTTTCAAGCCACATTCGGCATCTGTGGTAGACATATGAAGATACAGCAATGAAGTTGATGAATAACTGTCGTCAATGATCATGGCACTATGCCAGCCATACTCGATGCATGATTTTTTGATACTATGAAAAAAGATATACAAAGCAATAAAGCAGAACTGCTCCAGTCATTGGAAGAAGTCGAAAAGTGTATACAAGAACAAACAGGCAACAGTACCATCAGTGAATCATGTAAAAAACGAGAAAATGTAGATAAAGATATAAAAAAAGTTAAAAATATCATCAATCAACAGCAAGAACTCCAAAATACCTGTTATAGTTTCTTATTTAAAGATACTATAATCAACCCATCACTCAATAGCTTTCTCTCTATCCAACATAATGGACAAGCACTCATTACCGATGTCAAAGAGAATATTAAAGTACTGGATCAATATAAGAGGTTTCCTCTCCAATTGTATCAGCGAGTCCATGCCACCGATAGATACTTAGCCGAGACAGTGGCTACAGTCGAGAGCTTCTTGTGATATATCAATACATGGCTCAATACGAATGCAAGTAGGTTCGAACAATATGTCGATGCGATATTGACGATGTCTCTCGCATTAGAGACACGACAGGCCATCATCGATCTCAGCGTCAACCGACAAAAGAAATGTTCTACCTGTACGGTCGATAATTATGATTTCTATGCATGTAGTCTTGGTTTCCTCTGTCCTGCACTCAAACCACCCCTCCTCAGGCTACCACCACTCAAGATACCGAGCATCTATATGGATCTCTCCCATATCGATGCTCGTATGGAGATACTCTTGCCCAAGTTCCGCTTCTCACCGACGACTATCAACCTCCCTTCTATCCCTGATCTACCACAGCCACCGCAGTTCTCCATCACTACCAACGCAAATCAGAATACTATCGATCTCTCGCTCCAACTTGCCAAAGAGATCAGGCTAATCCAGAATATGGCTGATGCTATGAGTATCAATATCCCCGATACGCTACCAGTCATCCCTATCATGCCAGCACCGCCTACATTGCCTGAGCTACCTTCATTTGTCCCGACACTCAATCTCAACCTCCCCTATCTCCCACCTGCACCGAAGATACCATCACTCTCACCAGAATTTCAGACTATCTTAGATGTCAGTAGCTTCATCGTTGACCTCTTCTGTATCGTCAAGAACAATATCGGACTCGTCGGTGAATCAGGAGTCAAGACAAGGATAGAACAACTGACACAGAGAACATATGAGATACCCCTCTTTGATAACATCAACATCACTCGTGACGCATCATATCAGCAAGACAAACTCGAATGATTTGACTTCAAGCTAGACGCTTATGTGAACTTCACCTACAACTTCTCGATGATCTATGATCTCATCCAGTCCTTTGCCGATATCAGTAACAATACTATCGAGTGATTTGGCAATCGAACTATCGAATCACAATCTATCAATACTATCGGTGATGAGATAAATAACCAGACTCAGCAAAACTTCAATCTCAATACAAGCGATCTATTTAGTATGCATAGCAATAGAGACACTGCGAATGCAAACGATACATGAGTAAGTATCGATACAGAGAAATGAAATCTCTCTCAAGTATTGGCTCATCTCATAGATAGCAGCAACACACCACAATGAGATAAACTATGATTGGAAAATATCGCTCAGCGTCTCAGTCAGAAATCTCGCTTTACAGCACAGACTGTAGCGATAGAGAAGATTAGATGACACAGTATCGAGATCATCAATACACAAAGAAAAGAAATACAAAAGCTTGCCGACACTATCCTGGACTATGATAAACTCGTCGCATCGATCCAGCGTGACGATGTCATACTCGTCAGCGATACTCCTATCGAGACGACATTCACTACAGCATTGCTCAGTGGCGATACTCGCAGCTTCGTAAGTACTAAGCCTCTCCTCCATAGCTATATCGATGTCCAATCATCACTCCTGGATAAATATGCACAGTCACTCGATAATCCAAATGTCATCGCCGCAGATACAAACAATAGCATAAGCAAAATCAAGAATGATATAGCATACCTATCCTCATGAATAACGATGATTCGTCACTTCAGCGGAGCATGATCTCTCCAGGATCTCGTGCAGAAACAGAGCAACAATACGATATCCAACACACGACAATATCGTGCTGCAGCTTCTTCATGCCAAGCACCAAACGAAGAGAGCGAT
>CAZBFX010000007.1:0-3294 GCA_964491325.1 uncultured Candidatus Peribacteria bacterium | reverse complement strand
CTGAAGTGAATAAGTGACTATCCCGCTATGATATCAATAGTGATACAAGCGAAGACATCCTCCTCTGGAGTGACAAGAAGGTGTGGATCAAACGATGATGACAAGAAGCAACGAATATTATCAATACGACAAACTTCTTCACCGATCTAACTGTCGCACCTGTACGGACAGAAAGTAAGGATCGAGATAGTGAAGCAAATAGTCAGTGATATGTCGATATAGATGGCATCAATATTCGCCTCTCGAGTACAGACTGGTCAGTCAAGAATATCGCCGTCCAATGACAATCCTATGACTCATTTAGCATCTCTTGGACAAATTCACTGAGACAAAATCCTCTCATCAGTGGCTATTTGATCGAGATACAGACTATACCTGACTTCTATCACCTCAAAGCATATGATGATGTCCCTGATGCACTAGAATCTCGCTATGTACTGCTCCTTCCTGATGGCGAATGAACAGGTTGAAAGATCATGGTACCTGATAGCCTCAATGCAAATGATATTAGTGATTATATGACTGGTCGCATCATCGATACCGCATATTACAATCCTACTAACGCGACACTCAGTTATGGTTTCGAAGATCTGCCGAGAGCATGGTATTATCTCCGTATCGCATCACTCACTGATCAATGATCGACAAATACACCTCTCTACACTCCCTCATCTGCGTGGTCAAATCATGTCGTCGCTGGTCAGCAAATCATCGCTGATGACACATGACCTGAAGCAAATGTCTCGCTTCGTAGAGTTCGTACGAATACCATCGATGATCAATGACTTGCTCTCGAATGAGTAGTGAATACGAAGTATGATATCGTCATTTCTCGAAATGATCCTTCATGAGTCAGAGATAACTGGATAGAAAACGGCTCATGACAGATCATCCGTATCGCGACAGGTAATCTCAATACGATCAAAGATATATTCGTCGAGGAAAACACAGAGCAAGTATATACTATCGTTGCTCGTGACTTCGATGACAATATCACTCGTGAGAAACTCATGCTCACTCTCCATACACCAAGCATAACAATAGATGCTATTCGTAATCTCGGTAGTGGCCAGAGAATCATAGAAAGCTCTATCGATACAGTTATGGATCAGTGACTAATTCGCTTCCAGAAGTTTATCAATAACAGATGGCAGATATTTACTCCCTCACAGCCTTCTCTCTCACTGCCAAATATAACACTATCACCACTTCAGACACTACTCTCTGGATATCTCCTCGATCTCAATCAAACTATAGTAACGGGATGAGTCTATAGCACTTCTGACACTGTCGTCCTCTATGACAGTGATGGTGCCAGCATAGGTTCTATCAATCGCTCTGATGGAGAGATACAGATCGATCCAGCATATAAGGACCATGTCCAGATACGTCCATCATTCACGTCCAATAAGCCTCTCATCAACATCATCGATACACAAAAAAATCTCCGCCTCTTTACTATCGCACCATTTCATCGCAATACCACTATACAAAGCAGCAATACAACTATGCAAGTTATCAGTCTTACTGAGAGTAATTATGGACAATTTGCGTGATGACAATGTTTACTTGATTTGATGACGAAACAGTGTATCATCAGTAGTGATACACATGGTACATGGGTCATCAATCATCCTTATCAAGATACTGTCACCGCTCTCTATAGGTATGACTCCGTATATAAAAAAGCTCTTTACACCATCATCATCCCTGGTCAATGAACTATCGCCACGATCGCAAGCACGACATCTCTCCAATAATACAATACATAAAAAATATTATCTGACTGATGATAACGACAAGTATCATCACTGTAGGTTTTATTGATCAACAAAGTTTTGCTCAAGATGTATATGTCGCGAATGATTGTGCTAATGACTATAGTCTCATCAGAAGCGATGAGATCATCGGCATAAGCGATAACAATATATTTCCACAAAAGCTACTCGATATCGCTATAAAAAATCATGCCGCCTACTGTTGCGATCACTATCGTGGACGTCTCAACGATACAAGCATCTGTCAGCAGAAAGACATACAAGAGAAGATGAAGAATAATCATTATGCAGAAAGTCCGGTCTTCTACGATCATCTGATCGATGTGGGATTCAGATATATCGATGGTGATGCAGAGAAACAATATAGCTCATCCAACGACGGTCCCATCATTGATATACAAGGAAAAACATGGAGAGAAAAGAGCATGGCAGTAGCATCAGCTCCATTTGGTTCTCTACCAGGTGCTCTATGGCAAGATTTTGGACAAGCGTGGGGTATGCATGCTGTCAGTAGCATTCAGCTCCATATTGCATGCCAAGACAACAAAGCACAGTATAGAGATTTTAGCATACATCGAGGAGAAAAATCACTATCAGAAAAATATTTTATGATCTGTCATGCAGCACAGTGCATCAATCCACAACAGCAATGAACCACAAATACTGATCGCACTAAGTGCATGACTCTCGCACAGCAGAGAATCAAAGCAGAAATGGATCGAGTGCAGTCTGTCATGATCACACAGTGAAATACAGCCATAGTGACTAGCTTTCAAGCGTACGCACAGTGATTTCTCGTACACGATCAGATGAACACACTCCTCGAGAAGTATAGCGAGATGGATGCATGATTTACTTTTTTGAACAATAAAGTACCTGAAGTGGTGCCGATGTGTAGTGGATAGCGATTCTTTGATATAAAGTATTTTCCTCCTCTTGCATGACCAAGACATTTTCGTATAGTCAGAAGAGTTTCTTTTATTTCTCCTATCATCACCATGTCACCTATGCTTATCATCCTCGGTATCGTCGTCCTCATCGCCATCCGATGAGTCATGATCTATAATCGCTTCATCAGTCTCAATGTCACGATCGATAACTCTCGAGGCGATATCGATGTCCAACTCAAGAGGAGAGCTGATCTCATCCCCAATCTCGTCGAGACCGTCAAAGGTTACGCAGGTCATGAGAAATCTACCCTCGAAGCAGTCATCAATGCCAGAGCGAGCTATGTCGCTGCCTGATCCATGGATGCAAAAGTCGCTGCAGACAATGGACTCAGCGGCATGCTGAAACAGCTCTTTGCATTAGCAGAAAGCTATCCTGATCTCAAAGCAAATGGAAGTTTTATCAATCTCCAAGAGCAACTCAACCAGATCGAAGACGTCATCTCCCAAGCGAGAAGATATTACAACGCTTCAGTCAGAGAGTTCAATATTCTCGTGCAATCATTTCCAAGCAATATCATAGCAAAGATGTTTTCGTTTCAGACACATACGATGTTTGAAGCGAATGA
>CAZBFX010000006.1:0-20360 GCA_964491325.1 uncultured Candidatus Peribacteria bacterium | reverse complement strand
CCACCGTAGGTATTCATACGAAAATACGCCTGCAATGGCTCATTGACGATCACCCCAGGAGGCACATAGATAAACGTCCCACCAGACCAGACAGCACCATGGAGTGCAGCGAACTTATGATCTTTGGCAGGGACGAGTTTCATGAAGTACTTCTGGACGAGTTCGGGATATTTATTGACCGCTTCGGGCATATCTTCGAAGATGACTCACTTCTCTGCCCATTTCGCTTTGATCTTGTGATAGACATTTTGGCTATCCATCTGCCCTCCTGCTCCTGCGAGATATTTGCGTTCGGCATCAGGGATACCGAGACGAGCAAACTTCTCCTTGATCGTCGGATCGACATCATTTCGGTCAGTCTGATAGGTCTGAGCATTCTTGGGTTTAGCATAGTAGACGATCTCATCAAAGTCCAAACCTGCCAGACTCGGTCACCGTGTGGGTAGTGGCAGTGAACGGAATATCTCCAGCGACTTGAGTCTATGCTCGAGCATCCATGATGGTTCATGCTGATCAGCAGAGATAGCTCTGACAGTCTCTTCATCGAGCTTGTCGAAATAGAGCGAGTATTCGAGCTTATCAGCTGTTTCGAGGGTATGTTTGAGTGTAGGAGTAGACATAATATGATCGTAATAAATTATAAGAGTAGTATACATAAAAAAACCTTCATATTCAAAGGAATATGAATTGCTTTTACCTCACCATCACCACCATTCCCCCAAGTATCATCACTGCACCGATCAGAAACTTCCATGAAAACGCTTCATGAAAGAAAAAATACCCAACAATACTCAATGTCACTGCCATCACTCCTGTCACGATGATAGGGACATAGGCTATAGGGATCTGTTGTGCATAGAGCATACTAAAGGCGATATTAAGTCCTAACAGAGCTAGACCCAAAACGACCATAGCCCAATGCAGCTGACTAGATTGCTGACCATGCCAAATATACCACAGTAGCAAAGCTCATAGTCACTGAACTAATCCTGCTATACCATAGACGAGAAAGGGTGAATACCCTGCAAGGAACTTTTGTGATATCCCCATCATCGTCCCACTAGCGAAAGCGAGGAGAAAGAGTAATATAACGTTCGTGTTAAACATAAGGACGATAAAAAATAAACTTGTATTAGATTAGATAATACATATAAGAGAATCTATAGGCAAGACTATTTCGCAATGTAAGTTAATCACGATTATTAGCAAGAAATATACTGCGTATAAACTTTAGTAACCCAAAACCGTTGAAGGCATTTTAAGAAAACCATCATAAACATGAATAAAAAAGAAATTCTATCAGAATTGAAATTGGTTTCAGGGAAGAGCCTTTCTGAATGCTTAAAAGCATACAATGAAACAAAAAATATTGAAAAAGCTTTTGAATTACTTTTAAAAGATGAGATTGAAGAAATAAAAAAAAGAGTTAATGAGGAGGATGAACAGCTTATTTTACAAGCGTTAATAGCATCAAAGAGTAATATTGATGGAGCATTGAGTATCTTAACACATGGATATGATTGTTTCTCTAAAGAAAAAACTATGTATCCTGAGTTTCTAAAACAAGACAGCATAACAAAAAAATATGACGATGCATCATGGCATTACGAAGGTGACTATCCTGAAGATTTATCGCAAAAAAATGGGGCAACACATATTGGCATGTTTTTGACTTGGTGTATCGACAATGACCTCATTTCCGAAGAGCTCTTAGAAGATACAGACAAAGAAACTCAACAAGTAAGAAACAGAAAAATGACAGGTGCCGATTTTCTTATTAAATGCTGTGACGAAAAGCTTCTTGACGAAGACTTAAATGAAAGAGGGAATGAATTTGCAAAAGATTATTACGATAACGATACTGCCTTTGGAGGAAAGTACAGTTCTTATATAGATGATTATGCCCAGACATTCGACAAACAAACAGAAGATGATGGATTTGAATATGAAAGTATTTATCATATAAAAGATACTTTTGAAAACTACAATATACTTAAACCAATAATTGATAGAAGATACAATGAGTGGAAAAAGTATAGAGGAAAAAATAATGAATCTACCCAAACAACGATCCATGAGAAATAAATATTGCATAAGGGTCTCATAATACATATAAGGAGTCTATAGGCAATACTATTTCGTAATGCAAAGTCGAAGTTATTGAAAGGAAATATATTGCTATTTATTTAACTAAATGTACCAAGATAAAAACCAGAGAAGTATTTCTACTAGGCTGTCAAAAAATTGCGACACAATTAATGGCGTTCGGTTTTACGGCAACTAAAAAATGACAACTATTAAAAAAGACATCAAATGATAAAAGATTAACATTTGAGATATATTTTCATACCAGTAGAAAAAACTTTAGCGGTCATGTCTCCCTATGTCCATACATTTCAGTTTATTCAGAACAACTTAAAGTATGGCAAAAAGAGAAATATAATTCTGATTATGGAAATGGAATCATCTTCTCGGTAAGGCTAGAACGATTAACACCAATAAAGCAGAACGATAATTGGAACATTGCATTGAGCAATCAAGATAACATACTCCCAAGGGTAATTGATTTAATCAAAGTATATGCTTTACCTGTCTTTGAAAAGTTTGAGAACATTGATCAGATAATTACCGAAATATCTCAAAATGGACTAAAATTAAACGAATACTTTGATACAAGATATAGAAATCTCCCCATAGACTTTCTCTGTTTTTTTGGGAATCAATATATCGCACAGAATGCTTTTGATAATTACCTCAAACAACAAAAGTTACTAGCTAATGCAAAGAGGGTTTTTGAAGAATTAAAAACAAATGGGCATCTCTCACTATATAAACATACAACTGACAGAACGATGCTAGAAGCATATTTTAATAATTTAAAAATTAACGGATAGAACGTAAAAAATCAAAGTATTGAACCATTAGATTAGATAATGCATATAAGAGAATCTATAGGCAAGACTATTTCGTAGTGCAAGATGATAGATATTATTGGCACGAGATATACTGCGTATAAGCTTTAGTTAGCGGTAATTGACAAATGGACAGACAATCGATAATAAATCAACTAAAATGGTCTATTCAGACCCTCTCTTTGGAGGCTGATGGTCAACTTGCTTCGTTTCCAGATTTCGTAGTCGTGACAGATGAGCTATTATTGGAATATGATAATTGGTACAATGTAGCAACCAAAAACTATCCCGACTTTTTTTCTGACGAGCAGATAATGATCTTAAAGAAAATAAATCTATTTATCGAAGAATTACCCCAAGAGGACTTGAACTTATCAGTTGCAGATGAATTGAGAACGTATCAATTTTGGAAAGATTTAAGAATGCTTGCTCGTGAAGCATTGCAGAAATTCAATTGGACTTCTGACACTCCCCCGCATGATAGATCGACTTATTTGCGAGGATAATTTAACTACCGCCAACAGGGGTTTTGCGTCAAGTGGGCTGATATACTAAATTTGAACATTGGGATTCTACTCAATAATCATCAAAATGATAACGGACTACCCAAACAACGATCCATGCGTCACTGGTAATCCTCCCAAACCAAATCATCGTTCATATATCCCCATATCCACTTTCCCATCAATCACGTCGACTCACTCGTCTCTCAATAAATCAACTTGGGTAATGCCTTTTTCTCCGAGCTTCAGCGTCGAGACGACACCTTGCTTGTTGATCACTCTCCATCGAGGGAAAGTCGCATCATATTTTCGTTCTTTGGTTCACATACTCGAGAGTATCCTCCCGACCATCCGACCACTGGTCGTGGCATCGGTCAGGATATTGAGCCTTTCTGCCAATGCACCATAGGAGATCACACGACCATAGGGGACTTGCTGGATCAGCATCGCTAGTTGCTCTTTCATGCCCACCGAGGAAATAAAATAGTATACTGATTGCGTCATTGCGAGGAGGCACGACAAAGCAATCCATAGTATAAATAGATTGCTTCGTGCCTCGCAATGACACGAACCTATCCAAACAATAATGTACGAAGTTCGTCTCTCTTACCAGGGACAATATAACGCTTCAGGAGATACGCAGACAAATCAGACCATGACTCATCCGAGCAGATATAGTCGATAAACTGATCGAAGCTATAGGGCACTATCGTGATCTTCTCTCCTCCGTCATACGATGGCTCCTGTATTTTCTCACCCAAACGAGCTATATAGTAGTATCTCGTCCCACGAAGTCTATTGTGATACGGCACAGAGAAGAAATGATGAAGATGCTCTATACTATAGCCTGTCTCTTCCATCACCTCTCTTCTCAAACCCATCTCGACATCCTCCCCTCGCTCTATCTCTCATCATGCCAAACCCATATGCGATAGTCATGGCTGCTCTTCATGAAGCATCCATATACTATCATCATGTACCAAGAGTGCCTTTACCACATCTTTCCTCACCGCCAATTCGAAAGGCTTGATAGTCCCATCATAAAGCTCCTGCTCTCGTCTATAGACTTTAAACACTGATCCATCATAGACCAGCTCTGCATGCTCTAGGATCTGCTGTCTCTGCATCTCTCTCGTAAAAAAGTAAAAAGCTACTTCCCCTCTCTGAGAGGATATATCCCGTTCAGGGCAGAGGAGTAAGGGGTGAGGTTAAACTTCTCTTCGTTTCCCCTCCTCTATCCCCTCTATCGTCCACTTACCCATCCTAATCCTCTGCAGTGCCACACATTCATTACCGATCGCTGCACACATCTGCTTGACCTGATGATATTTCCCCTCTCTGATGATGAGATGGAAGAGACAAGGACCCTTTCTGACGACTGTGCATGGCAAAGTCAGATAATCATCGTCTATCCTCACTCCCTTCTCGAGCTCTGCGATGTCCTTGTCTGATACTTCATTTTTGCAAGTCACGATATATTCTTTTTCTTTGCCAGACTTCGGTGACGTGAGGCGATGGTTAAGATCGCCATCACTCGTAGCGACGACGAGACCTGTCGTATCTTGGTCGAGTCTCCCTGCGACTTTGAGAAATGGTGCATAGATACAGTCAGATAACAGCTGCTTATAACTGAGATGTCATCACTCGTCGATCTCGCTACAGACATAGTCAGCAGGCTTATTGATGAGCACTGTCACGACTTGTTTGACCACGAAGGATAGATCCTCATCGATGACAATCCTATCCCCGTCGATCACTTCGAAGCCATGATCGAGCTCGACATAGCCATTGACCTGCAGTCTGCCTGCTCTGAAAAACTTCTTCGCCTCTCTCCTCGAGACGAGATTCAGTTGTGCGAGATATTTATCGATACGGATAGTTTGCATAACTGAGAAAATTGTAAAAAATAAGACAATAAGCTTGTATTTATTAAGAAAAGATATACTATCAATCATTATTGTAGCTATTATGCTTGGAAAAAGCAAAGCATTTACAGTAATTCTTGTTTACCCAACATAAAAAGATTTATGGATATCATCAATAAGAAAACTATCTACTCATGCTTTCCTCAAAAATTTCATAATGACATTGATAGTTTATATGAAAGATACAGTTTTAATGTTGTTTGCGAAAATAATAACGGATATGAGATCAATATTGGATGAGAGAAAATACTCATTCCTTATAGAATATATCTAGATGAAAAAGAGTTTACTCATATAGATCATTTATCTCCGAGACAACAACAAATCATACACTGTATCCTCACCAGAAATCATGATGGATTTGTCAGACAAAAGCATCTGAAGAAGATTATGCCCATACAAGAAATACGGTCTGCCGTGTATATACTACATCTTATCGGAGACTATGTAGAACAAATTCTCCTGGACATCTATGATAACCTCGACTTTAAAAGTATTGATCTCTTGAAACAAGTTATTGCTTTTAATAGCTTATTCTATGATCAAGTAATAAAATCAAGAGTTTCCAATTACTGGTATTGCTATCATCGTCGACATTGTCGCCAAGAAGACTATGTGGGAGTGAAGATTCTCGCACAATTACAATAAAGATTATTTTTATTTTTTAATTAAATCTCTATTTGATGAAAAATACGCAAAATGAATTGATATCATCGATATCTATAGTTAACGAACTTAATTACTTATCCGATAAGTATAAACTGACAGATGAAGAATGTAAAAATATACTAGATAGTTATAAAATGAACAACAAAGTAAACATCACCAAAGAGATGGAAGATTTCATAATATATGTGAATGGAAAGATGTTTTACGATCGAGTAGTATTTAATTCGATACATGACATACCTATTTTAAATGGGAAAGTGTGCGATATGGGATTATTTTACTCATTGAAATGCGGCACACAATATGACTTATTTGATACGATGAAATCCAATGAAGATATAATTAAAAAAACAGACTTCTTATTAGCAGAAGCCACACCTGGAGATTATTTAACAATATCATTTGATGAAAAAGACTATGGAAAGATATATTTTATAAGCCATGATTATAATGAAGATGAAGAGTATAGATATCTAGTAGCAAACTCTTTAAAAGAATTAATCAAAAGTATGTATATAAAAGAAGAAATTTAGCAATTATAAATCTTTAATCGATAATCTATATTCTCTCCATGATGATTAACGATATTACAGCAAAAGAGGAGGTTAAAAAGCTCATTCGCAAAGCCGAAAAATATATACCAACACAGCGAGAGGAAGATCTACCATCTACGAAATTATTGCCGAATGTCCCTGAACGACATCCTTATGAGTCTGCTATATGGTGATTGGGTGAAGATATAAGGCAGATATTCTGTCAGCATACGAAACTCAGAAAAGATAATGAATTGTTAGAGAGAATAGCACATATAGCGTTATCTACAAATGCCAAAAGATGAAGACAGTCATTTATTATGTTATTGTGATACAGACACTGTAATCATTTTGCCAATAAAGTAATAGAACAAATCAATGATGAATGTGTCACTGGGCAAATCATAACTACACTCAATAAGATGCACGCTACTGGATTTTCTCGTGAAGTTGAAAAGTTCACCAACCATCAAACAGCATGGATAAGAAATGTAGCAATGAAATATATAGAAAAGTACTCATAAATTATAATTTCTCTTAATTTAATCTCCACACAGTCCACATCAATACCGTCGCAGAGACTACTTCCCTATCTTCTTAATCTCCGTACTAATTTTTCTCTCTATCTTTTTGAGATCCTGCTCTGCCGGCAACTCTTCTGGCTTGATACCACTCTCCTGCAAAAATTTTCTCACTCCAGCATTATTTTTGACATGTTCTTGAGTAATAGATACTTCTCCACGAAGAGCTTCATGCTTCATATTATGATTAGTTACCTCTGTAGCTAAATCTTTCGCCTTCAAAGTCACAGTTGGTAGGACATCAGCAAGAGGTCATGATTTTACTCACAGCCTCTCTTTCATATCTTGTGTGGTCTTACCGCCAAACAAGACAGCATCTCACTTACTCCTTATCCTTGCTATACCCTCACCATCGACACCTCTTTCGAAAGCAAGTTCTTGAAATTCCTTTTCCGTAATCGATAACTTTTTTCTTGCTCTCAATCTTTCCATATCAAGTAACTTCTGTTCTATAATTTCTTGTTTCCTCGTCTGGACAGCAAAATATGCTTGAGCAAAAGCGATCTCCGATTTTCTTGGATCGCCATTTTGAGCAATAAGATAACAAGCATACCTAGATAGTTTATAATCAAGTCAAGGTCTTCATCCACTACTTTTTGACGGATCCGTCAAAAAGTGCTTCTCAACTGTATTTCCAGCGACCTCGCAAGAATTTTTTGCCCTCTCGATAGCCTCTTCAAATCTTCTCCGACTATCATATCCAAGCAATACTTGAAGATCTCTCGCACGTCGATACTCACTATCATCTTGGACCTGTTTGATCGTCTCGAAAGAGTGAATAAGTTTTATTACATCATTGTCTACCATACTATGAAAGCTAGGATATAAAACAATAAAATGTATTGCCTAAAGCTCACATCATCAAACTTCTACCCCTAATTCATCCTCCACACACTCCACATCAGTACCGTCGCAAAACCTACCCAGAGCAGATAGGGTACTTGCATCCGAAATAAGACCTTATGCGATGACCACAGCAAATACATCGTCCAGATGATCGTGACTAAGACGATCAGGATATCCACCAGTGCCAGACTGTAGTTTTTGAGACCAAACTGAAAATAGGTGAATAAGACGTTTGCGATCACATTGATCACAAATGGCAGCATGAAGAGAAGATTGGCTGATGTCACACCCTTTCCTACACGGATCGGATCGATGATCTGTGTCTTCAAGACTGCTCCATAGCTGATGATGATAATGATATACAGCACACTCCAGACTGGTCAGAAAAGCCATGCAGGCGGTGCCCATGATGGCAGGACGAGAGCGGTCGTATAAGTCACTGCTGAGTTGTATGTATCCATAGAGAAAGAGAATAATAAAACTTTATAAACTTTATAACCTAGTTGAATCCTTTCTCCTTCACATCTGCGACAATCTCCATCCCTCCTTCTCTCACGACCTTCCCCGCTTCCAGGACATAGACCGTATCGACAGGGATATAATCCAGTATCGAGAAGTAATGCGTGATGATGATGAAGCAATTGTCAGGATTATTGAGCTCTCTGATCATCTCCGCCACATCACGAAACGCATCCACATCCAATCCACTATCCACCTCATCCAGGAAAATATATTTCGGATTAAGAAGTTTGAGCTGCAACATCTCTATCTTGCGTCTCTCCCCTCCTGAGAAACCGACATTTACATCTCTCCAGAGAAATTCGTGATCGATGCGAAGCTCATCCATGAGCGGGATGATATGTTTTTTGAATTGAATAAAGGAGAGATTCTGACCCGTCTGAGCGTTGTAGATCGATCTCAAGAACTCGAAGAGCTTCACGCCTTTGATCTCGGGTATCGTCTGAAATGCGACAAATATCCCCAGCTTCGCTCTCTCATGCGGATCCATCTCGAGAATATTGACCCTCTCTTCAGAGCTCGTAACTCGTAACTCTCAACTCGTAACTTGGTATGATGGATGCCCCATCACCGCCATCGCCAACGACGACTTCCCTGAGCCATTTTTCCCCAGTAGACAGTAGTTCTTCCCCAGTGCAAAGGAGAGTGAGATATCATGGAGTATTTCTTTCTCTTCGATAGAGACAGTGAGATTGGATATCTGGAGCATACGACAACAACAAAAGAAACAAAAGCAATGCTTGATTATAGCGAAACTCTCCTCTCCTTGCAAGGAGAAAACGGTCTTACGAGTGATAACTAATAGTTATCTCTTTATTTGATAAGTCAATTGAATCGATAACTATTAACTGTAGAGTTGCTCATATTTATTCTTATTGTCCGTATACAATGAACTTTCCTGATCGACTATCATGACCAGTATGAAAAACAATAAATCATATAGTGGCCCATGCCCAAGATACTGGTACAGACATTTACACTACATTGTGAAAAGAACGAAGCATAAGCAATAGTAATGATGGAGAATGTAAAACCTTAGATAAGGCACGGGAAAACAAGCTCTTCCAAGACGCGATGATATACTTATTCAGCGAAATAAGTAATAAATTAATACGTAATGAGGATAAAATAAAAGGGGTTGTTTCCCACCCAGAAGAAATTACTGATCAAGGAATAATTGATGAAATCGTTGTTCCTGAGAAAGATGAATGAAGACACGGGATAATGCCTACATCGACAAGGACTACACAGTATCGACAAAATATTTTCGATGCTGTATTTAGTAAGGACAATAAAACGATAACTGCCAAGAATAAGAAAATAATGATACAAATAATCGAATATGCTTTCAAAGAGACTCATTATGCACAAAGATTATTGACGAGAATGCTTAATAAGTGAGTGATCGGCAAGAACAAACCATATGTAACTGCCGCCGAATCTATTTTCAGAGATGAAAAGGGAAGGATTGATGCTAGTAGAATATATAACGAGTTAATAAAGAAAGTTAACGCAATGAAAGTGGAATAAGAATTTCACTTTACTTCCTCTTCTTCACCACACTCCACACAATCACTGCAAGCACAACCAGAATAAGAAAGTATAAAGCGTAATGCTCATACTGTTTGAAGAAAGAGGTGAGCATCTCTTGTTGTTGACCGAAAAAATACCCTATCAGTGTCCAGATCGTCGTCCAGATCGCTGTACCCAGGAATGTCAGTCAGAAAAACATCTTTGCATCCATATCTGCCGAACCCGCTGGCAGAGAGATCAGCGATCTCGCACCAGGGAGGAATCTTGCGAAGAAGACTCGATATTTGTCATGTTTGCTAAATATCTCGTAGAGATTATCGAGCTTCTCGACAGAATAGAAGAAATATTTCCCATAACGATCAACAAAATCAGCAATCCTATGTCTGGAAAATATCTTCCCGATATAAAAATAGGGTATCGTCCCTAATGTACTACCCAGCGTACCGATCAGGATTACCAAGATGATATGCATCTTACCAATCGACGCTAAGTAACCGCCCAGTGGCATGATCACCTCACTCGGAATCGGTGGGATGATATTCTCCAGAAAAGTCGCCAAGAGCAGACCAGGATATCCGATCGTCTCCATGAGATTGACTAACCATGTAGCTATTGCAACGAATGACATACGAAAAATTAAAAATAAAACGAGCTAAAAACGCACAATACACTAAACTTTATAACTTTACAAACCTTATAAACTTTACAACTTTATAACCTAATCCACCAACTCAATCTCCGCACCGAGTGAACGGAACTGCTCGACGAAGTTGGGGAAACGACGAAACAGTGGCGTGATCGCATTGAGTGTACTCGTCCCTTCCGCAGCAAGTGCCGCCAAGAGTAGACCATAACTTGCTTGGATGATATCACTACAGACCAGATTTGCTGCTTTGAACTGTGTCGGACCGAAGGTAATAATCCTATGCGGATCGGCCATCACTGTACGAGCTTTCATCTTCGCCAATTCTTCGACGAAAAATCGAGCGTACTCATAACCAATATTCATAAATATCGCTGATCACTCACATGCCAAGGCAGTCACTGCAAAAGTATGGATGATATCCATCGGCAACATTGGCCACGGTTGAGCTCTGATTGTCATAATATCACCTTTGATTGTCTTCTCGATCTGACGAGATTGCTTGGATGGCACAGTAATCGTATCATTTTTTTCATCCACTATCGTCTGGATACCAAGCTTCGCATAGGTCTCCAGCATGAGCCCCATATGAGCCACGACAGCATGCTGAATCGTAATCTCACCACCTGTAATAGCGGCAGCGGCAATAAGTCATGCGACATCAAGATGATCAGAGATGACTGTCCATTCCGTCCCATGCAAACTATCGACACCAGTGATCGTGAGAAGGTTGGATCCTATACCCTGTATCTGAGCACCCATCGAGACGAGCATATTGCAGAGATCTTGGGTATGCGGTTCACAAGCAGCATTGTAGATAGTCGTCGTCCCTGGCGTACGCACTGCCAACAATATGAGATTTTCTGTACCTGTGACCGATGGTTCTCGACTCCACACTTTCGTCGCTTGGAGTTGAGGACAGGTAAAAGAATATGTCCCTGACTCATGAGCAAAGACCGCTCCCATCTTCTCCATATTGCCGATAAAGGCATCGAGTGGACGAGTACCGAGTTTACATCACTGCGGCGTTGGCATCTCTGCTTTACCGAATCTTACTAAGAGAGGCCCAAGAAACATAACCGATGCTTTCATTTTATCAGAAAGCACAGCATCTATTTCATAGGAATTGACAGACGAGGCATTGAGTTTGATAGTAGAATCATCTATCCGGCTATAACTCCCACCAAGCTTCTCAAATATCTCAAGCATATAGCCGACATCAGAAGTCTTAGGTGTATTATGGATGATAACATCCTCATCCGTCAACAAAGCAGCGGGGATAAGCTTGATGATAGAGTTTTTATTGGCGACAGGAGTCACCGTACCGTGGAGTTTCTTCCCACCATGGACGATAAGCTTGGACATCGAGATCGTATACAAACAGTAAAAATATAACGTATCCACTATAGCCATCCTCCACTCTCTTTGCAAGCACAAGAGAAAAATAGAAAAAATGAGTTTTATTTGACAAAGAAATAAAAAAAGCTATTATATCGATTATAGAGTTTTTATATTCTTATTATCTATATTATGGAGTACGGACAAGATCAAGCTAATATAACAAATTGAACAGTATCTTATACAGAAGAGGAGCTGGGTTTTGTGGATAATGTAAGATCATGAATGAAGATCGTGGAATTTAATAATCAAAAGAATAAATCCGAACCTGTAACATTCGAACAATTGTGTCAAATAGTACAAGACACAACATCAGATAGCGATAGAAAATGTGTTATTATAGATGGTAGCAAAGAGAAAGGTGATATAAAATCCCTACTAAGATCAAAACTCTATAACGATAATCTCGAAGCAGTGGAAAACATGGCTGCAAAAGACATACTATCGATCTTCACTAGTGAAAGAAATGTTTGAGTAAATATTATTGTAAGAAATTTATGACAAGAGGATATACTACAACTAAAAGAAGCAGTAGAATCATTCAAAGGTGGTTATCAATTAATAATCCGATATGATTACTAATCTATCCATCAAAAAAATACGATAAACTTATCGTCAAGAGAAATTGAAAGAATCTTTCATCCTCTCAACCTCTCATTCCTTCAATCCCTCATTCGTATTAATTAATAAACAGCATACAGCTCTTGATCTGATCATAGCTATACTCCTGTTCGAGAAAGTCAAATATAGCCTTCAGTCTGACTTTGCCATACTCATCACAGTTTTCTTTCTGTCTGGACAATACTTTGACTGCCTTCTTCACTGCCGAGAGGATATCGGCTCAAGGTTTAAATTGTTTGAGTGAGAGTCATGGATGCAATGCATGGATCTGGAAAATATGTGACCAGATCGTACTCTCCGCCAGTCCACGCATCGCACAGATATCTTCCATATCATGATCTGCTTTGATGAGCTCGAGGGTCTGCTTCACGCTATCGCCTTTCTCCGCTTTTGGCTTCATACTCTTTGCCTTCTGCTTCTTGCCTGACGCTACGGTCTTCTCGATCGTGACGATCTCCTCGACATAGTTCCCTCCTGTCAGTCAGATGAAATACTTGTGTATCTCCTGGAAGGTCTCTCTATCGAAGACACCATACTTCTCCACCACGAGTTCGGATTGCTCTCGGAAATAGCCATCTGCTCTCAGTACGAGAGGATGAGCGTTGAGTCATTGTTCATTAATCCCCAATAAGTTCAATCCATCCAGTGATCTAATCCTCGAGAGTGCGACATAGGCCTGCCCTGGTTCGAAGACTTTGGAGAGATCCATCTCGGCCGCATCCAGCGTCATTCCCTGCGATTTGTGCACTGTGATCGCTCGAGCAAGCTTCAAAGGGATCTGTCTGACACTCGCCACGATATCCGTCATATTCTCGACTGATCGGATTTCGGGTTCGACTTTGATGACATAGTCAGATGCTATCTTGACCAGCGGATACTTCGTCAGATCATCAAATCAGACCACCTCACCTGTCGTCCCATTGTAGTATCATTTGGCAGGATTATTCTTCACGAAGATGACTTGTGCACCGATCTTGAGATCGAGCAACTCAGGAGCAAGCATCGACTTCGTGAGAGCGGCGACGAGAGCGGGTTCACCGACACCCGTCGAGAGATAGGATTCTGTCTCTCCTGCGAGAGCATCCAGTTTCTCCGTATTGATACGATCGACATCGATATTGTGGGTATAGAGTTTGACAGGATTTTTGTGACTGAGCGGTGTGTTGTATCTGGTCTTCAATATCGTCAGACTCTCCGCTTGCATTGCTCATTTTCTGAGTTGGTTGAGGATAGTGGAGAAGTCTCCTTCACTCTGTCTATGCTGTGTATGGAGATAACACATGACGAGATCGAGATCCTTCCATGCTTTGGATGCGAAGGCAAATCTCTTGGTCGAGTCAGCACTATCGGATGACATCACGGGGGGGAGTTGGAAAAAATCACCCACAAAAATCACTTGTAATCCACCAAAAGGACGACCATCTCTCCTGATCATCTGGACGACTCTATCGACCATATCGATCGTATTCGCCGAGAGCATCGAGATCTCATCGATGATGAGGACTTTCGCTTTGATGATATTTTTGTGCAGGCGTTCTTTCTGCTGGAGGAGCTCCATATCGTGATCCGTGAGGTGATCTTTGATACCGATCCCGGATCGAGAATGGATAGTCACACCACCGATATGGGTGGCTGCGATACCCGTTGAGGCAGTGATAGCGACCTCGACACCACAACTCCACAACCACTGGATATACTGATTGATGACATAGGTCTTGCCACTCCCCGCTTGTCCTGTGAGGAAGACATTGCGTCATGATTTGAGGATGGAGAGTGCGAGAGATTGGAGCATATAAGTTAGAAGTTTTATAAAGTTGTAAGATCTATAAAATCGTCATTTTGTCGTCAGATAATCTACAAATATGTAGATATAATGACGATAAAATATCATTTTGCAAGAGAAAATAGATATTCTGACTCCTTGCGAACATTACTTCACGCATCCGCCATTTATCAATGCCTCTCCAAAAGTCATCTTTTTATCTACAAGATAATCAAATATATGGTAGATACTTTTCATATCATTTATAATGATTGGATATATAGATTCTTGTTCGCTATGTGTCACTTCTAACAATAGTCATAACATTGGGACTGATTTACTTTTTATAAGCACAAAACGTATCTTTATTCATGTTTCAATAGATTCTATATGGGGAGGAAATTTGCTCGCAATACCTCATCATCAGAACAAATACGAATGCGATGAAGAAGGCGAAGGCATAATAGGATCAAGCAATGTTGCTATACTCTGAACAAGCTCTTTCCCATTTGCATAATGCAAAATCTTTTCGTCATAGCGTTTGTCTTCGACAAGCAATGAATCCTTGGGAAGGATATAGGCAAAATGTCAATCAGACATACTATCAAAAATAGCCTGTACATCTTCCATATTTCTCTGAGGCAAGAGCCTTTTCAGTTCGGGGAAAAGAACCTTCCTGTAGTCAGCATTAGTCGCTAAAGAATATGCTATATGCTCTTTTGATTCAGGATCTACAGAAGGATCGGTAAAACAATATAACAGAGAAAAAAGTGCTTCACTGGAAGCACGAAGACTCTGCACGAATACTGGATTCTTTGTTACAATAAACTCTATATCTGCTATAGATAAATCTCTCATAGAATGAAGCGAAGGACAAATGAGAGGATTATATACATATTATAGTGATATGTCAATACTATTTAGAATAATAGAGGATGCTAATCTCCATCTTGCCTGATCGTGGGTCGCCAGCCATCATACTTTCGCTGAAGATCAGGGCAGAGAGGTGAGACGAGTGGTAGAGGATAAAAAGCATTTCTATCTTTTTCGATAACTGAGTATAGTTTTTATGAGACTCTATGCAATAGTATTAGGTTGCTTCCATTTCGATAATAAGTTAATGGTCTGACTAATGGGTACATTCTCTTCAGGAATTTCATTTATCTTTACCACCACAGGGATCTGGGCTAATAATCAAGCCATAATACATGTCCCCGTTGAAAGATTTGGTATAGAATCTGCGGATACTTTATCTAAATAAGATATCGTTTTTTCTACTGCCAATAAATCATTATTATTAATAAGTCTATGAAGAAAATAGTTATGAAGCTGAGAAATAATAGTAGGAGAAATGTCTGAGGGTCTTTGACTGGCGACTGTAAGAAAAGTTCAGAACTTCCTTCATTCTTTTATTATTTCTTCAAATACTTCTAATCTATAGTCTTTTCGTTGTTCACTTTCTCTATTTGAATGCTCAGATAAAATGTTATGAGCCTCATCAATTATTATATGCAAAGAATGGTTTTTATTATCATCCTTCTTCTTAGAATCATATAACTCTTTACATATTAACATAGGAATAATTTTTCTAATACCAATATCATCAATACTTTTTAAAGAAATAATGGTAAGATTATTAGAGCCAACACTTAATGTAGGCACCACATCTATAACTTCTTCTAAATATTGTATTCTCTTTTCTAATCTTTTTATAACTCCGCATAAGTGCTCTCTATTAGAAAACCCTCTTATCATTTCATCATAGTATTTAAATATTATTTTCAATCCTATCTTCTTAATATAAGATAGTCAATTAATCTGTAAGGATCTTAATCTATTTATTTGAGCTTCTACTTTTTGTATAAATACGGGTGTTCAAGGATAGTTTCACATCTCTTCTAGATAGAAGGAAATTCTTTCATTTCATCAAAATAAATTATCTTTAAAGTAATTAGCGATTTCGCTAATTTCATCATTTCATAAATAATTATATAATTCAAATAAGAAATCTACTGTAATATTTCTTTCGATATTTTTACCACTTATAGAAGTAGCTGAGAATATCTTTTGTTTTATAAGTTCTTTCACATCTTCATCTGTATTTAAATTTGAATCAAGGTAAGTATCTTTTAAGGCTCTATTAAGAAAAGGTACCTGCATTTTCTCTGTCGCTTCCAAAAAGATCGACCAAAAGGATACATCGTCTACTGTATCTTTTTTAATAGGAAATTTACTTCAGCCACCAATAGTAGATAGATTGTGAATATCTTTATATATTCTCTCAATAATTACATTATCTCCAATATATTCTCCATTAAAATCAATTAAAAAAAACTTAGCATTTCTTTTGAACTCTAACTTATCTTTATATTTTTGGAACAATTCTCTATAAATCTTAGCAAGAGTATAAGACTTTCCGCTTCAAGTATTTCCAAATATTCAGATATGACTAGCAAATAAACTATTTATTCCCACTTCTATTATTTGTCAATCATCATATTCTAAAGATCATATTTCTATTCATTCATCCTTATCTTTTATAAAATTATGTATTTCATTAAATTCTTCTTTTTTAAGTAAATAACATTTATTATCTATTAAAGGCAATTCTTTTATTCCTCTTTTGAATTCTCAATCTTCTATATATCATAATATCTTTACAACAATTATTCTATTTATCTTCTCCTTATTGCTTTTATAATATAATTTAGAAAAATCTTTTTCTTCTTTAATATATTCGCCTTCAATCTTACCGATCATTTCTTCAAATCACTTTTTAATTTTTATGTATCATCCTACAAAAATATTCTGAATTACTTCTCATTTATATAAAATAAACGAAGTATTCTTTCATTTATCAATTTTTACTTTTACAGATTGTCCCTCAACAGAAACAACCTTACCAACTGTAAATATAGAGTTTTCTATAATATATTCTTCCTTATCTAGCGATTGGATCATCTTCCTCTATCACATGTAAAGTATGATTATTATCTAATTCTTCTGATTCAATAATTTTTTCAAATATTTTAGAATTTATATGAGAGAAAATATACTCTTCTGAGTCTTCTTCTGGCGTTATTATGTCAATATTCTTATTCTTAGCATTATTATATAATTCTTGATATTCGCTACGTATTGTTGTAGTACGTGAAATAATATATATTTTAAGAGTAGGATTAGAATTAGCAACTCTACAAGTCAAAGATCTAATATGCTCATCAGCAAAAGAAAATCACATTACAAATAATACACTACTTTCCTTTTCTAGCTCATTAGAGTATATTCTTAAAAGATCGTAATAATAGTCATCAAGTAAAGTTTGTTCTAATTTTGCCTTTGTAGGAGGAACAATCATCAACTTCTCATATTCATTTTCAAAATCGATGCTCTTTTTCTCTTCAATATTTCTAACAATACTTAATTCCTTGTCTAAATGAACTCTATCGTTCTCCCGCTTCCGAGATAAAGAGCCATGTATCTTCATAATATTAAAAACTGGCACCTCGGAAGAGTTTTCATAATGAAGACTTTTCTTGAAGTACGACTTTTTAAAGTTCGATATATCAAAAATAGGATTAAATCTACCATGAAATCCATCATTAAACTCAATTCAGGTATCTTCTAATGCCTTTTCAGAGAAAATATCAATATTGGTAGTAAAAATACTTATTTGTTTAGTTAAAATAGTATTTTCTCTATGTAATAAAATATTATTCCATATTTTATAAAAGTTTTTGTAATTAAGCAAAGTTTTGTCTTTAGATGTATCTACTATCTCATCTACTATTTTTAAGTTTCATAACATAACCTTATCAAAATATTCTTTTTTCTTTTCTAACTTCTCAATATCACTTTTACTTGGATCAGATAAAACAGTTTCTACATTATTGAGAACATCTAAGAAATCTCTCGACATACCTGACCCGATTAAAAAATTAATATTTGCACTATCTATAACCTTTCTCAACTTTTTAAGATCTAACTTTGCCATCAAAATTAAATAAAATTTAAAATATAGATTTCTTTCTTTTCTTAGTAAATCTACTAGTGTGGTAAAAATTGTATTTATAATACTATTTCTCTCATCATATGCAACGTCATAATCATGAATCCTCTAGCCATTCTAGATTTAGAGAGATTATCACCTTTGTCTTGAATTCAATAATTATATCCGTATAGATAGTCTGCTTGTGATTATACGTTTATAACTGCGGTAACCCTCAAAGGTTACGAACTTGTTTTTGGCAAAGTAATGGGAACTAACGACATCATAGTTCGTGGGAAATCCTATTGCTTGCCAGCAGTTCGTATTTCACAAGCACCACGGATTATGGTGTTTTTTTGTGTTTTTAAATTTCATCTCTACAATGACTTCTATTGATGCAAAATACTTCAGAGAATATAGAGACAAGCTATGATTTACCAATCAAGCATGCGTAAAGTCATTTTTTGGAGCAAAAGATATTACTCCTACGGTCGATTACTGATATATAGATTTACTCAATGAGAGGCTATGTGCAGTTATCAGAAAGATAGATACTATTGTCGATGAAAGAGTCAAAGTACATAATATTGATGAGTTTTGCAAGGAACATATTTTTGATGTTTCCGATAAGCTAAGAGCAAACAACATTCTCCCAAAACTCAATAATCAATGAAGAAGACGTGAAGAAGTCTACTTTTCATGGATGAGAGGATTTGTTATCTCATCATACTTTATGAAAGCTCTCAGTCTCGTATTTGGTATCAATATAGCAAATATCAATCTGATCGGTGACGATGATCTCGTCAATATCGAAACATTCAAAAGAACTCCTAAAGCAGATTTAGAAGTAACACTAGTAGATGGGACTAAGGTAAGAATTGAGGTACAATCATGATTCCAATGAACCAATGACATCAAGCAACACAAAGTATTAGAAGCTAAAAGAATATACAGAGAAGAAGGACTGACCTCGCTTGTGGTTCATTTTGATCTCTTTAATGGGCAAGTGGCCTTTGTACCAATTGATCAGATAGAAGATGATAGTGTCAATCGAATCACGAGACAGCAGATGGAGTGACAGACAGTTTTTAACATAGAACAGAATTACTTCATACGAAAGCTGACGGAGCTACCTCCGCATTTTAGCAATTTAGATTTTTATCATGGCTACTAAAAAAATCAAGATTATTGATCTATTCGCTGGTGTCGGTGGTCTAAGTTATGGCTTCGCTCATGATGATGATTTTGATATTATTGCGGCGAATGAAATCTTACCTAATATGGCAAAAGCCTATGAACTCAATCATCCAAATGTAAAAATGTATTGTAAAGACATCAAAGATTTTGGCATAGAAGATTTAACAAGTGACTTTTGATTACAAGAGTGAGATGTTGATCTAGTAGTATGATGACCACCCTGCCAAGCCTATTCTACTATCGGTAAAAGAGAAGATGGAGATCCGAGAGGGCAGTTATTCCGAGAATATTATAGAGTGCTTAACGAACTCAAACCTAAAGCATTCATATTTGAGAATGTGAAATGATTATTATCCATGCAGAATTGAAACTTATTAAAAACAATGATAAAACTTTTTGAATCATTAGAATATACTGTTTCATATAAAGTATTAAATGCAGCAGATTTTTGAGCTCCTCAAATAAGAGAAAGAGTGATCATCATAGGTACTAAGAAATCAAAGAAGTTTGTTTATCCAAAACTTACTCACTACAATCCAAAAAGTAATACAATGGGGTTGCATATATGATTACTACCCTACCTCACACTAGGAGAAGCTATAGGAGATTTACCATTGATAAAGTCGTGAGAAAGTAGCACAAAATATGCCACGGATGCACAAAATGCCTTTCAAAAAAAAATGAGAGCTCATGCTCCCAAGAAATTAGTAGATCATGTATCTCCAAAAAA
>CAZBFX010000005.1:20152-22882 GCA_964491325.1 uncultured Candidatus Peribacteria bacterium | reverse complement strand
ACAAAGTCAGCATTTTGCTTTTTATCTTTGGCATGCCATTCAGAAAACCATGACTTGACGACACCGACTCTTAATCCAATTGGATGTGCTTTTGATCACATATGATAGACAATAATTATGCAGATAAAACAACTCTTACAAACGATCTATGCTTCGTATATCCATATACTCTTGCTCTCGATGTAAATCTCATTCTCTTGATCTTTGGTCATCTACCGACATCTACCCTGACAATCTGTGCATCAGTCGCATCAGGAGATGTTTGTAAGACATTAGCATATGCCGAACGGATCACCTTCTGGAGAATTGCTCATGATTTTTTAGGAAGATAGGTAAGAGTATTGAGAGCATCACTTACTTTTTTATTTCTGACCATTTTTGCTATCAACCCAAGCTTTGTTGATGAGGTGATGGCATATGTCAATGTGGCACTATATTCACGCATAGGATAATGAGATAGAAGTAAACAAAACAATAATAACTGACAATAATGAAATTATGAAGACTAGAACGGATGACCTCTAAATGTTCTCGTGAAAGAAAACTCACCCAATCTATGTCATAACATATCTTCAGTGATATAGACACTCACAAACTGCTTACCATTGTGCACAGCGAGAGTAAATCATACCATATCAGGAAGAATATGCATTGCCCTATCCCAGATCTTGATAATCTTTTTATCACCAGATTTATTCATATCTTGAATTCTCTTAAGAATTCTGTCATTGATATAGAATCATTTTTTGAGAGATCTTGCCATAAATACAAGTTATAAGGTTATAAAGTTTGTAAAGTTATAAGGTAATTGCGAATTCTACACTATTAATTCTTCACTCTCTTTGTGATAATCATCTTCGTAGACCATTTCTTCTTTGATCTCGTCTTCTTACCAGGAGCAACAACTCTTCCATTAAATGCCTTAGGATATTTCAAACCAATAGATGTACTACCCTCTCATCATCCATGTGGATGATCAACAGGATTCATCGACTTACCACGATTAAATGGCTTCTTACCCATCCATCTTTGTCTTCCGGCCTTTCCTATAACGATATTTTTATGATCTTCATTACCAACACTTCCAATAGATGCGAGACACTCTTCATGAAACTTTCTCACCTCACCTGACGCCAATTTGATAAACACAACTTTAAGGAGAGCGTCTTTACCAACAATAGTGGCAAATGAACCAGCAGATTTTACCAACTTTCCTTTTGTATGAGGCGTAAGTTCAATATTGTGGACAAGTAATCATTCAGGGATATATTTCAATGGTCTTCTATTTCCGTAGTCAAAGTTTCACGCGACAGCATCAGAGCACATTATCTCTTGTCAGACTTTTATACCTTTCCATGCCAGCACATATCTCTTTTCACCATCCTTATAACAAAGCAATGATATATATGCAGTTCTAAACGGATCATATTCTACAGTGACTACTTTGGCTGGAATATTCATTTTATCCCTCATCGATCGATCAATAATCCTATGAAGTCTCTTATGACCTCCTCACTTAAATCTCGATGTGACTCTTCATGTATTATTTCTTCATGAAGCACGCTTCGCACCGACAGTCAGTGGCTTATATGGGACACTTGTTGTCAATTCAGCGAACGAATAACCAGTCATTTCACGTCTGGATGGAGTATATGGTCTATATGTTTTTATCGGCATTTGTAGACAATACGATGATGAATAAAATTAATACAGGAGAATAGACTAATCAATAACAATAGCATCTCATTTTTTGAGCGTAATGACAGCTTTCTTGAATGGCTTTCTTACCGTCTTTCTATTCATCCTTCCTTTGTGAGGAAGACGAGATGTCGTTACAGAGAGTGGCACGACATTGTAAATAGCTTGAACAGCTTTTTTAACATCATTCTTTGTGGCCTTCATATCTACCGCAAAGTGATATGCATTGAGGAGCGAAGATTGCGATAAAGATTTTTCTGACATAATGGGATATTTGATCACATCATAGACAGAAAAATGTTCAAGCATCCTTGGTGATGCACTTCTCTTTGCTCTTTGTTTAAGAATATGAGTAAAAGACATGATATAGGATAATAAACTACATAAAGAAGAACTAAGAGACTACACTGACTTAATAGACGAAACAACAACATCAAGAGCATTACCAACAAATAGTACTTTCTGTGCCTTTAGGATATCAAAGACACTCACATACGCAGCATCAACAATATCGATGGAAGGAATATTTCTATAGGACTTCATTGTATCTATTGATTTGTCGACAACTAATAATGTTTTGCTAGTGTGAAGACCTAATGCTTGTAGTACGCTAGATGCCGTCTTTGTCGATGGAACAGTCACCGTAAATGCATCCAAACCAAGTAAAGCACTATCAGCAGCTCTGTAGGACAAAGCAGATCTCAACGCAGCCTTTCTCATCTTTTTGGGCATAGAGAGAGAAAAGTTTCTATCTGACCTCGGTCATCGTGCCACTCATCATTTCTTTCTAGTTGGAGATTTCTTATCACCAACTCTCGCCGTTCCATTACCTTTTTGCTTATAGAGCTTCTTTGTTGATCATTGCACTTCACCTCTATTTTTGGTATGAGCAATTGCGACACGAGCATTCGCTTGCTGCATTCTCACAAAATCATACATGAGATCTTTGTTGATGTATTCATCAGCAAATACCGCAGTATCGAGATCGATTGTTTTCATTTTTTGACCCTTTTGATCAAATATATCGCATGA
>CAZBFX010000005.1:12962-20052 GCA_964491325.1 uncultured Candidatus Peribacteria bacterium | reverse complement strand
AATTTATGACCATGCGTCGCAGGCATACCGTGCATATGATGTCTCTTGATAACTCACGCAAATCACTTACCTTTGGATATACCCTGAACAGCAAGTACAGTCACACCATCAAAAAGAGTCTCATTGAGCATATGTCCAGCTGGATATGATGCTATCAATGTAGGATCTATATTAAATTCCTTTTGTTTTTTGTATGATTCACCCTTCTTATCCTTGATACCAACAACCAAAGCAGTATATCAATCTTTCTCGTCTGTCTTTTGTCTTACCACTTCTTGTGGTAATACACTAACAATAGTAACAGGAGTAAGTTTATCATTGATCAATACTCTCGTCATTTCTTTTTTCTTAACAATGAGTCATCACTGCGTAAACATGAGCAAAGTATAAGGAATAATTAAAGGAATAATGTAACAATAACACTGCAATATGGGCCAATAATTTTTGTAGCTTTACTGTATTTTATTTAAAAGACTTTTACATCAACCAAAACACCAACAGGAATGATAAGATTTTGCATATACTCCATAGTCTTTGCACCCATAACAGTCACATCGACTAATCTCGTATATGTCAGTCTTTCGAACTGTTCTCTTGCATCCTTATTGACAAAAGAATTTCTCTGCACTGTATATATCTTCTTCTTTCTCGGCATAGGCACGGGACCAACAATATCAGCACCAGATTTCACAAGCAAAGAAACAACCTTTGCAACAGAAGATTCGAGCATCTTGACATCATAGCTCTTGAGCTTTATTCTTAATTTTGGTGCAGTTCACGCCATACGAAAAACGATCATATAATAAAGAGAAAGAAGGGAGCAATCCGGAGAGAACACCCCCTCTTATATACTTACAACATTAGGTAATTATTTTGCAGGAACTGAAGTCACAACACCCGCACCTACTGTTCTACCACCTTCACGAATTGCAAATCTCATACCTTCATTTAATGCAACTGGATAGATAAGTTCAACATCGATCTTCGCATTATCACCAGGCATAATCATCTCTGTACCAGCCTTGAGTGCAACATTACCTGTCACATCAGCAGTTCTGATAAAGAATTGTGGTCTGTATCCAGTCATAAATGGCGTGTGTCTTCCACCTTCTTCTTTCTTAAGGACATATATTTCTGCTTCAAATTTGCTTGATGTTTTGACTGTACCAGGTTTTGCCAAGACTTGTCCTCTTTCGACATCTTCTTTTTGTGTACCTCTGAGGAGAAGACCAACATTCATACCTGCATCAGCTTGTGGGAATGCTTTGTGGAACATCTCGACACCAGTTGCCACAGTTTTCTGCGGATCAGCACCAAGACCAAGAATTTCTACTTCATCATTAACCTTGATAGTACCAGTTTCGATTCTTCCTGTAACCACCGTACCTCTTCCCTTGATAGAGAAGACGTCTTCTACTGGCATAAGGAATGGCTTATCTGTCTCTCTGACTGGGTCTGGGATAAATGAATCTAATGCATCAAGAAGCATAACGATTGGCTTCGCAGCACCTTCGACATCACTTGGATTATCAACAGCATTCTTTGCAGAACCTCTGATGATAGGACAGTTTTTGTCAAATCCTTGTGCAGCAAGAAGATCTCTAATTTCTTCCTCAACGAGGTCGATCATATCAGGATCATCTACCATATCACATTTGTTCAAGAAAACCATCACTGAAGGAACATTCACTTGTCTCGCAAGAAGGATATGTTCTCTCGTCTGAGGCATAGGACCATCAGTCGCAGCCACAACGAGAATAGCACCATCCATCTGAGCAGCACCAACGATCATGTTCTTGATATAATCGGCATGTCCTGGACAATCAATATGTGCATAGTGTCTTGTCGCTGTTTCGTATTCGACGTGTCTAGCATTGATAGTAATACCTCTCGCTTTTTCTTCAGGAGCGTTATCAATATCAGCGTAGTTCATCTGCTTAGCCATTCATCTAGCAGCAGATACTGCAGTAATCGCAGCTGTCAAAGTTGTTTTACCATGATCGACGTGACCAATGGTACCGACGTTTACATGTGTTTTGTCTGCCATGAGGAGAGAAATAGAAAGAATAAAAAGATATATAAGATCTCGTATACTACACTAACATATACACGAGATATATCATAACAAATATCGGGAATGTGGGACTCGAACTCACGACCTCTTGGTCCCAAACCAAGCGCTCTAGCCATCTGAGCTAATTCCCGATAAGTATGGAGGCAATTAATGGTAGGCATGGGTGGACTCGAACCACCGACCTCATCCTTATCAGAGATGCGCTCTAACCAGCTGAGCTACATGCCTTCAGGGGCAATACAAGACAAAGGTATCATACTGACTGTATCGCGATTATGAGCACGATAAAGGTCAGCATACAGATTTGCCATACGAATGCAAGAGATTCTTTATTTTTTGCATACAAAAGTGGTGCCAGGAGGCGGAATTGAACCGCCGACACGAGGATTTTCAATCCTCTGCTCTACCAACTGAGCTATCCTGGCTACGATTGAGCAACTTCCAAACAGAATAAGAAAGGAGTATTGCTGTGATCAGTAGGATGTATGCAGTGCATACAGTATGGTAGTGTATAGTGATACTTCTATCGTATTGCAAGAGAATATAGCACAATTGTGTGATAAAAAACCCTCTCCACCGTGAGGCAGAGAGGGGGAATATATTATTTATTGGTTTCTTCTATCCATTTCTTTTTATCGTATCATATTTCTTTGATTATTTCTTCTATAACTCATACGGCAACACCCCCCCATGTTCATTTGGTACGGGTATTCTTATACTGCACTTTCTCAGAAAACAATGCTTTCATCATGGAAATGGACCTTCAAATCACAGGCTCTTCAATTTGTCGATCAATTTCCTTGAGGGCATTGGAAGTAACCTAGGCATAAGCATGTTCATTACGATATGAGGAAGCCTTCTTAATATCTGCTATAGCTTGTTCATCGCCACAGTTAATTCTATCAAGCATAATCATCTCGATCACATCGATAAGGTTGTCTCTTGCTTCTTCATGATTTTCTCATTGGGCATAATATCATTGTTCATCAGGAATACGAGCTATGACGATTCAATCAGCATCAATCGAATAGTTAATATGTCTTATCATAGCACGAATATAATCAGTAAGCATTTTGTATATAGTGACAAACTAAAACCACTCTCACTATATCCATCTCCTCCCACACTTGCAAGACAAAAAAATCCCCCTCTGCCGTGAGGCGGAAGGGGATTAATTAAGTTCTTACAGAGATACATGCTTATACTAATGAATTAGTAGTTGGCAGCAGCAACTGGAAGACCTACAGTAGTAAGATATGATGCAGAAACATTACCGTATGCAGATGTACTACCATTAGCAAACATTTGAGCATAATTTATATTACTGATTTGGAATACTCTATTACCAACTGTTGGGTTAGTAGCAGTATTAACAAATGGCGTAGCCAACTTCATAGTCAAGTTAACATAATCACCTGCAGCTATTGAAAGCGTAGTAGGCAATGAGATAGCCGTATTAGCACCAGCAACAAGCGTACCAGTCATAAGAAGCGTCGAACCATCATATAGTTCAAAGTCTTTAGCAATATCGCCAGAATTCTGTGCATTAGCAAAGTATGTTATACCGCTAAGAAGAAGATTCGTACTACCTGCGTTAGTAACTTTGAATGTAAGAAGATCTGTTGCGTTACCATCAGCGACTTTGCTAAGTACTGGGTATGCAGAGACAACATTCAATGTATTACCTACAGAAGAAGTAGTAACTGTACCAGCCGTGACATATGAACCTGCGTTGATAGAGTAAAGTCTCATACCACTGTAGATTTGACCAGAGTATGCATTATCAGTATATCCAGTAGCGATCTTAGCAACGAATTCGCCACCATCAACCGAACTATTGAGACTACCAACATTTGCGAATACACTGAATGTCTTAGAATTACCAGCATTTACTCTCGTACCAGCAACAAAGTTGTCGAATTTAACGATCACATTGTTTGTACCAGATCTTGCAGTTTCATTTGCAACAACATTACCAAGAGAATCTTTGACAACGAAGCTAGTCATGATATTACCTGCATTAGCGTAACCACTAAGCATAATGTATGTACCACGAACTTCTATATCATCATTGATAGCTTGTACAGCAAATGAACCTACTTTCTTGATAGTACCTGCAACAGCAAATCCTTGATCAGTAGAAGAAGAGTTAGCTGTAACATTTGTTGTACCTGCACCAGCGATAGTAAATGTAGCACCATTGACAGCAGCAGGAGCAGTTATAGTTTGTGAATTAACATCTGTAGCATTAATGTTTTGAAGATTAAATGATATAGTCTCTGTTTCGAGAGTAGCATCATTATTGATGTTAGCCTTCAATTGAACATTAACAGGAGTACCATTAACAACATTAAACGCCAATGAAGAGAATGTTAATACACCACCATTGTATTGTTTTGTTTGTTTTTGAACACCATTAACAAAGAGAGTAACACTTACCTTGTTGTTAAATCCACCTGTAGAAACAACACCACTAAAGTCCATAGAATTGACCGTGATAGCTGCATTTGTTGTTGTAGAAAGAACAGCACCGAGAACAAGAAGATCAGTAGAACCTCTAACAACAGATCTTGCAGAAAGACCATCATTTCTAGAGACACTAAGATTAGATGCTTGGACAGTAACATTAACAGTAGATATCGTACCGATCTTTTGATCAGCAGCAACAGTATTACCATTAGCAACGTATTCTACTCTTGAGAAATCAGTAACATCGATCGTAGCAAGACTGAATGTTGCCGAACCACTGAAGTTAGATTTGACATCAGCAGTGATTTCAAATGTAGCAGAACCATTAACAGTAAACGCACCATCAAATGTATCTGAAACAGATGTACCAACACTTGTACCAGGAGTGAATGTAGATGTTGTATTTCCGATTTTAAGAGTCATTCTCTGAACAAGACCAGACCATGCAGAACTTGCAGTTCCAGCAAAAGCGAGATCTTCAAGAGTTACAGCTTGTCTTGCAGTGATTGTACCTCTAGCGATAACTACATTAGTAGCACCAGGAGAGACAGTAGTCAAAGAAGAAGTACCAGCAGTTCTTGCCATCATGACATCACCTCCATTTACTGTATATGTAGGAAGGTTAAGATTTGATGTAAATCCTGTTACTGTTACTCTAAACTTCGTAACTGATTCAACCATATTAAGATCTTCAGTATTCTTGAATTGGAATTGGTAAGTATCACCAGCAGCATTTTCTACAGCTCTTGTATCAGCTTTGATGTAGAATAGTGCATTTTCAGATGAAGTAAGTTTCGTACCAGGAGCGATAACGAAAGTTATATCTCTTCCATTGATGATAGTCTCAGTAGAAACTACTGTAGAGTTCTTAGAAAGAGTAATGTTCATAAGTCCATCTGTTAGATCACCATTAGCAGCATTTCTGAGAGTGATAGCTCTTAGATCAACTTCCTTATCATTAGTAGAAGTATTTGTAAGTCTAAATCTACCAATTTCATAGTTAGTTTCAGAACCTTGGATAGAAGTCGCTTGTCCACCTGTTTCTACCAATACAGAACCAACTGTATAGTTAGCAGTCCTAAGAGTAGGAGTAGTAACATTGAATGAACTAGACAAAGCTGAAGAATTTACAGCAGATACCATGAATCTGTGTTCAGATCCAGCAGTACTACCATCCATAGATGCAACAAGGTCAAGTGCCATAGTTGATCCAGCTTTTACTACCATACTAGGAGAGAAAGAAATAGTAACAACACCGTCAGTAGCAACTGTCGCTCTTGAACTAATTCTTACACCATTCTTTTCGAAGTATACTCTATTAAAGTCAGCAGTATCACCAAGACCTTGTCTAAGGAGAGTAACTGAATGAACATTAATATCAGCATTACCAGCAGCAAAGTTGATTTGAGCAAATGTCGCTACACCATTGTATGGGATAGATGAATTATTTGCAGGAGATTGAGCACCAAGAGACAACTCAAGGCTTCCATTCTTTACTTCAACAACAGTACCAGTATCGACAGATCCAGTATCAACAACAACAGGAGTGTCATCAATGATATCTGCATCAGCTAATCTGTAAAGCATAAGACCAAGATGTCCTCTCTTGACTTGGCTTTGACCATTAACATCAACAGTAACAACACCTGCGTCCATAAGCATTTCTTTAGCAGCAGCGAATTCTGTCATATCATTGTCCATAGCGTAGTCATTGACTGCATCCATACCATAGAGCATTCTCGCGATAACGAGCTCAGCTTGATTTCTCAAGAAAGGAGCCTTAGGATTGAAATTAGCCTGTGCAAGGAAAAGACCCATATTACATGCGTCTACGATGTAGTCTGTAAGACTTGCATCAGCACTATCAAGATCGTTGTAATCACATTCTTGATCAGAATCAGAATCAAGTCCAAGTTCAACAGCAGCTACTGAAAGAAATTTAGCAGCTTGTTCTCTTGTAACGTTTGATTCGAAAGCAAATTGATCAAAAGTAGCTTTAGTTGTAGCTTCAATATCGTACAACCATTCGTATGCAGCCATATTCTCTTCAGAATCAGCTCTTACAGATGAAGTCATAATAGCAGGAGCTATAGCAGACACCACTGTTGTTATCGCAGCCAAGCTAGCGATTAATTTTGTAAATTTCATGCCGTTCGTGTGGTAACGAAATAAAAGGGTGGCAACCCATCCTCGTGATCCTCGACGTATCGAGGGACGAGTCGTCCCGAAAGGTTTCGGGACTCACAATTCAAAGTAAAATACACTGCGTCTCCACACAGTAATGTCTCCCATACTATCTATCTGCCTATGCATTGCAAGAGATTTTGCATCGAATAGACTTGCCATAATACGACAATTATAAACAGATATAATCAAACAGGAAACATTACTCTGTGAATAGTCAATCTCTGTCTATAATGACAAGGAAAGAGATATCACATGCACTACACAGACTACGACCGACTTCGTCTTTTGTGACAACTTTTTTTGACTTTCTCTTCTCTTTTGTCAGAAAGTATATTTTGTCATATAACAAAAAGAGAGGGG
>CAZBFX010000005.1:10559-12862 GCA_964491325.1 uncultured Candidatus Peribacteria bacterium | reverse complement strand
TTTCTCTTCTCTTTTGTCAGAAAGTATATTTTGTCATATAACAAAAAGAGAGGGGGTCTGACATTAATGATAATACATTTGCGTCATTGCGAACGAAGTGAAGCAATCCACTATGCGACATAGCACTATAGATTGCTTCGTACCTTCCCCCAAGGGGATTTGTTTCACGGCACGCAATGACTTTTTGCTGTCTTACTTTACAAACTTTATAACTTTACAAACCTTATAACTATTTTCTCTTGCAATTCACCCCCTCTATATATAGTATACTCGTCACGACACACAGTCTGCGATGATCATTAACCATGGGGATGTGTTGGTTTTGAAAGGAGTATCCCATAATAAACGATGGCCACCACTCGATGAGCGTACCGAGTATAAAAGAATCGTTCACGCACATAGTGCAAACTCTAACGATAAGGTTTTTGGTATGAGACTCGGACTTCTTAGTCCAGCTTTCGCTGCCTAACCTAAAGTCCTCCTTGTGGGGCATAACCTGTTGCTTGATCTCTCCTGAATAGCAAGGTCGTAACGCTGGAGATACCCAAGGTTCTGCATAACACTCAATAGAGATATAAGTTTCGTCTGATGAACTTCTCCTCTTCCTGTGCTATGACGACTCAAAACAATTCCAAAGGTTTAGATCATGATTCTATAGTGGTACACTGTCCTTGTTATGACTTCTTGACATGGGTTCGAATCCCATCATCTCCACATGACTGTAATCTTGTTCTAAAATATCTTTAGAATGTAGGAACAAACTCGTAAATGGTAGCGTTCAGTAAGTTCCAGTTGAGAAATCGACTGGAATTTTTTTACTGAACAAAAGTCTCAATAACATTTGTCTTTGGTCTACTGTACCATTGATTCGTATATAATGAGGGTTTCATAGTATCTCAAAAGCTAAGTCAAGAACTTTTGTTATTTCGGTCTCTACTTCTATATCCTTTAGCTGTCAACTTAACTTCAATCTTCTTAATTCGTATTCTTCAATCTTTTGCTCAACTTTCTTTTGGACAATAGAGGAGCTTGTATTTGATAAGGAAGTAACAAGGTTATCTATTTCTTTATCCACTTTGTCAATATCTGTCTGAATAGCTTTTTTACTTAGTTTTTTATCTTGTTTCCTTTGTTCATATTCTTGAGTAAGTAATATCTTCATAAATCATAAAAATCTTTTATCAATTCATAACTTCTGTAACTCTTGATCCATTGTAGTGTGAAGACCCAAAGCATTGATTGATTTATTTTTATATTTCTCGCATTTTTTATTGAATTGATAATAGGGTATTCCATGTCAACTGCCACTTTTTGATGTCCCGGAAGTAAATGGTAGCCCACAACAACTACATACAACAAATCATCTAAGAGGATAAACATCGTTAACAATTCTTATGCCATGAGTATAAGGTCTTTTTGCAGCTAGCTTTTCTTGAATCTTACGATATGTGATGAGATCTATAAGTCACTCATGCTTTCATTTTCTTAATGATATATCTCGATGTTTTTTTATAATACCATCTTTGTCTCTCGTAATGTTCTTGTATTCAATATGTCCTGAATAAAGTATATTTGTGAGTATTCTCTGAGCCAGTGATGTATGTACTTTATTATTATCTTTCTTCTTCTTTTTATGTCTACTTAGGTCTAATCATTTTCTTTGTAAAAAATCTGCAACTTCTCTTACACTTGTTAATAAATCATTAGCATATCCTTCTAAGGCTTCTTTTATTATACCTGCATTAGGCTCATCTTTAATAAGCATCCTTCATCACACTGGAGCAGGTGCTGTAATATATCACAATGGATAATCTCGTGGTCGGTAACCATCTATAAGTCTCGATTCTTGTTTGTTAATAACTTGTTCTTTGTTGTTTCTTCTAAAGAATTCTGCATAAATAGCCATCACTCCTTCTACTACCCTTCAGGCTGGAGTATCCTCAAATTTCATATTTACTGTTTCGTATTTTACTCATCTTCTGAGTAATCATTTTGTCAGTTCAATATGTACCTGATAGTCTCTTGCTATTCTGCTTATATCTTCAGCAAGAAAGATGTTCACTTTATTTCCTATTTTCTCACTTTCATCTATAAATTCAAAGAGTTTTTTCAGTCAAGGTCTGTCCAGGTCTCATCCAGTGAAAGCATCATAAAAAACATTAAGAACTTTATATCAGTTCTTATCACAATAGTTTCTACAAGCTACCTCTTGACTATTGAGACCTCCTCATTCAAGCTGTCATTTTGAGGATACTCTACAATAGATAATTGCATTTGGAGTGTTAGTCATTATTTTTGAGAAG
>CAZBFX010000005.1:2109-10549 GCA_964491325.1 uncultured Candidatus Peribacteria bacterium | reverse complement strand
AGGAACTTTGCATAGTCTTCTACTTTAATCCTTAATCACTTTCAAAGTTTATAAGCTTTAAGTTTTCACAATTTAACATATCTATAAATAGTCATCTTACTAACTTTTAGCTTTTGAGCTATTTCTTCTAAAGTAAAAAAGTCTTCCATGATTTCAAAATTTGAAAGTAAATGTATGTATCCTATTGTAAATATATGATATCATATATGCAAGACAAAAGCGATAAAAAAAAGAGGACTATTTCCTAGCCTCTTCTTCTGCAAAGTCTAGTATGATAGATGCTATTCTCTTACATTGAATAATGAATGCTTGCAATTCTTCATCACTCATGGGAGAGGCAATATCTCATAACAGATCTCTTACTCTTTCAATTGTCATTATTCACACGAGTTTTTCTTAACCTCTCCTATTGGAGTACAGTTTCAGAATGTCCACAAGGGATGTGTAAATGGCACTCTTGCCGAGTAGGTATTAGTATTATACTAATTGTTAAGGGGAAATTCAATCTAAAGTTTTGTTTTACTCTTGTATATTCTTTGTTTTCACTTCTCTGGTAAAATCTTCTCCTCGAATCCTATATATTCTCAAGGGAGCTTCTTCTGCGTCTTATGAAAATTTTTCGGATTATTCTCTGTTACTATATTGATAATAGAATCAATCTTCTTATGTTTCGTTGATAGGTGGAATTCTATTTTAGGCAAGGTCTTTAACTGTTCTTCCATATGTGTCATTACTTTTTCACGTAATTTATTGTCCATATTAACTTGATTATATATTTCTTTGAGTTTTTCTAGTAGTAAACGTCACTCTGTCTGACCTATATCCAAAAAGGAATTGATACGTTGAACTATAGAAACTGATTGTATATACTTCGATAGCTTAGTTCCTGAAACTATATGAAAGCTTGAGCCATCAGTATCTACTAAGAAATAAAGCGGCTCATCTGACAATAAACTAATGAAACTGATATACTCCATTTTTCGGTGTGGTGTGAGATGTTCATTATATTGTACTTGCTTTTTAATTTCTTCTCCTTCTTGATAGTAATTATCTTCACCTTTACTTTCCTTGAAGGATCTTATACTTTCTGGACTTCGTGACATAGTATCAGTAAGATGCAGTTCTTCTCTCTTTTTTTTGTTAAAAACCAAGTAATTATCGGTAATATGGTGTTTTACTATGTTAAGATAGGGATCTGTGTTAAGAGGGGGATTTGTTGCCCTACTTTGAAACCATCCGATTGTTGATGGTTTCGTATTTTTCTTTCATAATACATTCCATACATCATGCCCTTTCTCTTTTCATATATATTCTTCTGTGATATCAAACATTGTTAATAACTTTAGCTTATCCATTACTTCTTTCCTCATTGCAGCAACTCTCTCATATACCAAGCATATAAATGCAGCTATATGGGGAGCCGTATCCATATCTCTCATCTTCTTTAATAATGGTCTATATTCACGATCATAACAAAAGTCTTCATAAGAGACGATAGTATCAATATCAAGTTCTAGAGAAAGTTTTCTCTTTATGTCATTTCAATTTATTAAAGTTTGAGACATTTTAATTCGACTTACCAATTAAAATAAGAGAATTGAACAGCTGAAAGGAGAATAATCAGAGCGGTTTAATATCTATAGTATACTCATTTACCAGGGAAGAATCAATATAGATTCTCTTAGCTGCATTTGCTCTTGAAAAGAAAATAGTAATTCATATCATGGAACTGCTCCTCAAAAAGCAAAGAATTCAAAAGCCCTACCTGATACTTATTCAGTAATTTTCTCTATAAAAGATAAAGTTGGAGGCATAGCCTAACCGACCGATCTTTTGAAGAGAATTCGGGCTGTTTGCTTTTTGAGGAGCGACACTTATAGGTTATGTCTCCTTTTTTTGTTATGTAATTGTTAGATGGGGAGTTTGAGAAGTTTTTAAAGTGGCTGATAGAATAGTTAGTCATTGCTTGTATAATCTTTATTTCTTTCACAATAATAATCATGTCTCTATTCAAAAAGATTATGTCCTTGAAAGCTTTACAAAGGTTCAAAGTTGACGATCGTGGTACATTTATTGTATTGAGCGGAATCATCTTATTATTGTTGTTTATTACTCTTATTGTTGAAGGAGTGTGATACATTAGTAACTCAATAGAAAGTTATCAGACAGAAAAAGCAGCAGAACAACATCGTCAAGAAGTTGCTGCTGAGAATATCGAAAAACAAAATACACCTAAACCTATGATAAAACTAATAACTGATCTGAGTGGAATTGTTCAATGAACATGAATTACTGTGGAATACGAAGTAGAAAATGCAAGTTGAGTATACTTTCAATATGGTTCAGTTTATCCAGTAAGTGGTACTAACTACTATAGTCACGGTATCAATTTACTTTCTCCTGAAACAAGCATAATAATAAAGGCTCAAAATAAGTATCGAGAAGATACTCAAACATTTACAGTCAGGAGAGAAAAGACTGTACAAGAAATAAAAGAGGAAGCAGAAAAGGTTAGATTACAAAAAGAAGAAGAGAAAGCCAAGATAAAGAAAGAGAAAGAAGCAGAAGCTGCTAGAATAGCAGAAGAAAAATATAAAAAGAGTCCAGAATATAAGAAAAAAGTTATGGAAGAAAAAGTAAATAACTTATCTGATTGAGATAAATGAGATATAGTGTTCTTATGTCAAAAGCATGTCAAAGATCTCTTATTGTCACCTAGCTCAGCAGATTTTCCACGAGGTTATGATGATTCTGTCTATGTTGCAAATCAACGATGATGATTATCTTTCATATCATATCTAGAAGCAGAAAATGTATATTGAGTAGTCCTTAAAAGGTGGTATCATTGTACTCTTGATCGGGATGGGGAGAATCGAATTTATAATGATGTTGAGCTTGGCGAGTAAATTGTCTCTGTATCTGAAATGGTCAGAAAGATATATTGAGAAGGCTTGTGAGACTAAAAAAGCTTATACGCGTGAACGGCAAAAAATTCAGGTTATGGGAAGTAAGGAAGCTATGCCTTAAGGTGAAAAGAAAGTAATGGTACTATATATAAGAGAAACGCTAGTTACTATCGTCAATAGATTGATTAAGGCGACACAAAGTGAATGAAAATAGGTATTGGTGCGTTCAAAGAAGGTTATTCGCGAAATCCTTCAATATGGACTATATTTCTTATTTCCTGAAAAGTGCTACTTAGAATCCATTATAAGTTACTCTTTTTAACTTTGGTTCATTTAATTATAAGAACGGGATAAACTAATAGTAATACTAACCCCTTAAAAGGTGTTGGAGAAGTCTCTAAAGATCGTAATGTATTAAATTGTATGAAAGTTTTGAGTCATGTATTTTCCCTATATGATAAGAAATATAGAGGTGGGGACTAACAAAGTGCTAGAGTATCTCTCTTTTTTGAAGGTTATTTAATATAATTCTGGAATTCTATAAAGCTTTATTGATTTATATAATTATAGTCTTTCATTTGGAATTATATAATTATATTGTTTGAAATTGTAATTGACTTTGTTCTCTTATATGCTTACTATTCCTCATAAACTTTATTTTACCTTTTTCCTATTATGAAGAAACTCCTTGTAGCCTGTATCGCAGTCTTTTTCTTTTCATCTATCTTCCTTATTTCGTCAGTAGAAGCGAAGTATTGCAAGAAGTGAAAACCATTTGGCCGTTCCTGTATATCAAGGTCATATATTTGTCATAAGTAATTTTATATATTGAACGGTGAGGCGGAACTAATGAAATGTTTCGATGAGCAGAATGCATATATAATCTGATTAAAATTATATTGATGCAATGGAGGAGATATTGATACGATGCCGCTTGATTTGTATGGGTTAGCTGAAAGGAGATAGAGAAGTATGTAGGAGTTTTATAATTTTTTACTTAAAGATGTTAAAAAGAGATATTAAAATTGATGATTTGAGATTGCGGGATGAAAATTCTCGTTTCCCAGACAAGTATTTTAATAAAGATGAACTAGAATTGATAGATTACTTCTTAAGTAATAAAAAGTTTAGAATAGAGGAGTTAGCAAAAGAAATTGTCAAAGATTTTGATTTACCGCAATTAGAAAAGTTAGTCGTTTATAGTGATGGTGAGAATAATATAGTACTAGAATGAAACCGTCGTTTATTAGTTTATAAGCTTTTAAAAGATCCTAATCTAATAAAAGATAAGAAAATAAAATCATCTTTTTTAGATATCAAAAACACTATAAGTATTGATGATGACTTTTTTCTAGAATGTGTAATATCAAGCAATCAAATTGATTGTTATCGTTACATTGACAGAAAACATTTGAGAGGAAATAATGAAGTTAATCGATGAGAACAAGAAAGAACACATCATAAAATTCGTAGTGGAAACGCTAATCAAAAAGAGAAGTTTAAAGGTGAGATCGCTAAAGTAATAAAAATATTAGATATTCCTGAACTACTTAAAGAGCAGATTCTATGAAAGTGATATGTAACTAACTTTTGGCGTATTATAGATAGTAGTAGTGCTTGGAGCGAGTTCTGATTTAATTTAAGAAACGATGGAAAGTTAGAAATAGCTGATAAAGACTTTAAAGATAAGCTGAAGGTTATTATTTTTAATATTTTACAAAAAAGAGATTTTTTGGGAAACAAAATAGACTCTCGTTCATTGAATAAAAACCAAGACAAAGAGGCATATTTAAGATCTATCAAGTCCGATGACTCTAAAAGTGTAGATGATGAAATAAAAAAACATACAAGTACGAATATGTTTGGTGACGAGAAAATTACTACCATTGGTTCATCAGTAAAGCCAGTAAGAATAAAACCTAAGACTACTTCAAGACCTTATCTTATTCCACAAACTTGTCGTTTTAATATTACCGAATCTAAGATTCATAATATTTATTGTGAATTGAAAGACGATTTGTTACTTGATGATACTAAAAAGGCAGTTCCTAATGCGGTGTGAGTTTTATTCAGAGTTTTTCTTGAAATATCTATTGATTACTTCTGGGAACATGAAAAGTGAGAAACTTTTGGCAAAGATGTAAAGCTGGCAGGAAAGATAACAAAAGTTTCGGATTATATGGAAGAAGAAGGAATGGCAAAGTCAAAACAGTTAAAAAATATTAGAAAGGTTGCAACTGATACTAATAACTTGCTTTCTATTGAAAACTTTCATTCTTATGTACATTCATACAAAACCCAGCCTTCTCCTATAGATTTAAAAACAAAACGAGATAATTTAGCAGAGTTCTTTGAGATACTATGGTCAACTTTACAAAATACAAAACAGAAGTAATGTTCTACTCTCCGCTTAGGTATCCTTGATGAAAGAACAAACTAGCTAAATTTATAGCTATGCTTTGCAAGGATAATAATATTTCAGGACACTATGTTGAGCCATATGCTTGATGATCTGCCGTTGCCTTATATTTATTGATTGAGGGATATGTTAAGGAAATAACAATCAATGACTTCGATAGATCAATTTATGCCTTTTGGTATTGCATCTTGCATCATACTAATAAATTTATTCGCATGATAGAGCAAACAGAGGTTAATATTGAGAATTGGACAATCCAAAAAGAAGTACAGAAGAAAAAGAGTAAAATATCTTTAATGAAATTGTGATTCTCAACGCTTTTCCTCAATAGGACCAATATGTCTGGTATAATTAACGGAGGAGTTATAGGTGGAATAGAACAAAAATGAAACTATAAAGTTGATTGTAGATTTAATAAATTAGAATTGATTAAAAAAATAAGGCTTATAGCATCTTATAAAGATAAAATAAATTTATATAATATGGATGCATTTAATCTTATTGATCAAGTGATACAATATAACAATAATTTAAAGAATACGATCTTGTATTTTGATCCGCCTTATTATCTGAAATGACAATCTTTATATCACAATGCCTATAAGCATGAAGATCATGAACAAGTAAGTGAGAAGATCAAAAAGATTAAAAATGCAAGACGGATAGTGTCATATGACAATAACGAGGCTATTGAAAAACTATATGATGGTATTCCTTCAATTAAATATTCATTTATGCATACAGCTTATCAATCAAGAGTATGAAATGAGATACTTTTTTTTAGTAAGAATTTGTTGGTTGATTTATATAAAGACCCTCTCTTAAAGAGAAGTTAAATTATATATTTATACTCTATAGTCGAAATGAAACTTTATAAATTTAGATCATTGGCAGATGATAACGATTATCTCCGTTTAAAAACGATTATAGAAACATGATTTTTCCGATGCTCAAAATTTAAGGAATTAAATGATCCTATGGAGGGAGTGTTTTTAGCTATATGAGAGAAGCTTATAAAAGAGGTTTACGATGAGAAGATTAAACGAAAGATATGCTCATTTTCTGGAGAAAAGTGATTCAAAAATCCCGCAATGCGGTGATATTATGCTAATAGTTTCAAATGAGTTGTAATAGAAATAGACGTAGAAGAAGAGAAAACTTGGATAAAGCCTATTATGTATGAAAATAGTACTATAGAAAAATCATCGGTAGAGGATATTCTAATGACAAAAACAAAATCACGAGAACATGAGAATGAATATAGATTCTTAACAAGATCGGCAAAGAATTTTCATAAGATATGAAAGATTGTAGCAATCTATTTTGGAGATCCATATCACCATATTGCTAATAAATCAACCATAATAGAAAATAATAAGGGGATTGAAAAGTATAACGAGTTAAAAGGAAAGATTATTCCTATATTGGCAGAATATCAGAATAAAGAAAGAATAGAAACGTTTAATATCTTTGCTGAAAATGGAACAATAGAAATAGTCCCATAATGCCTGAGGAAAAACAAATACTGGTTGTTATTATTTTCTTAAAAGCTCACAGCGGATCTAAATAATACTCAACTTAGAATGCATTATAACTATATAAAACATAAAGATATTTTTTACAAAACAAACCCATTATTCAATAGTAATATCAATAATCGCTTTGCCTTTTTTCATCTCCTTGAGCTTCTGATATTCTCTCATAGTCTTCAATAGTCTATTTTCCAGATTGGTGTCATATCTCTGTATCTTTTCAAGAGTATCAAACGATGACAGACTAATATAATTCTTTTGGAGCTCTCTTATTCTTTCCTTGAGGAGCGAAGTCTGGACTTGGTATTTATTATCCATTTCATCTTCTTTGCCAAATAATAAGTCTAACGCTTTATAGCCCGTGTTTAATGGCTTATTCTTTGGTTTATCTTCTTCTACTCATTCCATCTCTAAGCATTCTATTTCTGATTGCAGAGTATGCGTTTCAATAAACATACTTTCTATTCATACTGATCTCAGTAATCTCATCTGATGGAATGCTATTCTTTCACACATCACCATCTCTAAATATCCGTCAGGTTGTGTTTCTCTGATAATTTTATCGAGAATTGACTCATAAAATCGTTTTTCTTTCTCAGAGATTAGTCTCTGAGCAGTTAGTCAATGAGTAATTGCATTCTTTGAGACTATTTCTTTGCCTTCTCTTGTCTTTACCCCTCCTTTAAGGGCATTAGCTTTATTAGCTACGATTTGTTTGTCTGTAGTCATTAGTATATTTGTTATAAAATAATTACCCTAGCAGTTAGAGCTATCCTGAAACATTTTCTACATTCTTACTATATTCTTTCTCTTTAGCTTTGATATATTCACTCGTATCATAGAGAAAGACCGCTTCCTTCCGTTCTCCTTGATGCTGTTTGCTCTCTCAAAATCTCCCTCGGCTACTCAACACCGTAAATGACAAAAAGGGTATTTCTTGTAAGGTATATTATATAGAATGTGATGATACTTATAATGCATACTAAGTTCTATAATAAAAGATGTACTAATATAAACTTTATTCAATAATAAAAATTATAAGCTACCTATTACTTTACTAATTTAAATATGCCTATACATACCTACTATATAATTATTAAAATATATATCCTTACTGGTACTATACTACTAGTTCATATCCTACATACTGTTAAGATATTAGACCAAATGCTGATACTTTTGATAATTCAAAAGGTTTCAGTCTTTCACAAGTACAAGTCAAAGTTGGTAGAATCTATTGATTTCTTGCTGGAAGTCCGTTATATTCATCCCACTGGCGTTCAGTAAATTGTTCTTTAACTCCAGATTAGAACTTTAGTAATGTAGATTTTTGGTAGTTAGTCTTTTACGTCATCCCGACCGTAGTGGAGGGATCTCATAGAGACAATGCTACAATATCTAAAATTACATACCGAATACGCACGATTAGCTCAGTTGATAGTCCCGAAAGCTTTCGGGATGACGTGGGCGGGGTCAGAGGTTCGAATAATATAATTTTAGTATGCACGATTAGCTCAGTTGGTAGAGCACGCCCTTGACGTGGGCGGGGTCAGAGGTTCGAATCCTCTATCGTGCATTTTTTT
>CAZBFX010000005.1:0-2009 GCA_964491325.1 uncultured Candidatus Peribacteria bacterium | reverse complement strand
ATTTCAACTGTGCACGAGCATCTTCGAAATATCCTACATTTTTTGTATGCGAAATTCCTCTTGATTTACTCATCAGCAATACATACAAGTAATGGTATCTTTACATCTTCTCCTGGAAAACCATGTATACAGCACTCGTTATAAAAGGCGAAAAAGCATATGTTGCTCAATGCATCGAATACGATGTCGTATCACAAGGTGCTACTTCAGACGAAGCAGTTACCAATCTCAAAGAAGCGGTGCAACTGTATCTATCAGATGATGACACACCATCAAATATAATGCGTGTATCAGAAGCATCTTTATTGCATTTTGATCTTGCACATGCCTAAGCTACCTATCGTATCATGAGTATATGTGATGCAAATGCTTGAGAGATATTGATTCAAATGTAGCAATACACAATGATCTCACTACAAATATGTTAAAGTCATCGAAAACACCAAATATATCACCACAGTACCAAAGCACAAGGAACTCGATCCATTAACATTAAAATCAATTCTTCGTCAGAGCAATATAATGACAGAAATATTTATGAAGTATTGGGAGGAACATTAAAATCACATTTAATCAATCTCAATCTATGCACACTATCGTGCATTTTTTTATTCTGAATTCTTAATTCTGCACTCGTAACTATTTATTTCCTCTTGATTTACTCATCATCAATATATACACTCCTGTCAATTACTGTCACATATACTAAGAATAGAGATAAAAAGATTACTTTTAGCCTTCGCTTTCACTCTATGTCTGAAAATATTCGTCTGGCAATAGTCGGCGGCTGATCAGGAGGGCATATCACACCTCTCATCAATCTTCTCGATCATATCGACAGTCTCGGACAAGACCAGAAACTCTGTCAGACTATTATATGGTTTGGAGAAAAGTCAGGTATGGAATATACATTTTGGCAGAAACATTGTGACAGACGACAGCATATACATGTATTTTTCACCGCCATCGTCGCAGGCAAATATCGCAGAGAGACGATCTGGATCTCTCGTCGGAGGAATATCCGTGACATATTCCTCTTTCCTCTGGGTATCATCCAATCATGTCGACATCTCTGGGACAAGAAGATCGATGTGCTTTTTTGTAAGGGTGGTTATGTGTCACTCCCTGTAGCGATAGCAGCACGAATGCTCAGGATACCAGTCCTCCTCCACGAGAGCGATACGAAGCCATGACTCACCAATCGTATTATCAGCAAGTGGGCGAAGCTGTGTTTTACTGGCTTTGCTGGCGTCTTTCCTCGCTCTGTCCACACCTGACAGATATTGTCAAGTAAGCTAGGACAGACATCCACAAGCGAGGAGTATCAGCAGATCGCATCATGGATCGAGCACCAGCATGACAAGAAGATTATCCTCCTCAATGGCGGCTCTCTCGGTGCACAGAAGCTCTATCATGCAAGTCTTCAAGCTCTGACCAGTATAGCAAACCGAGAGCAAGACTATGCCTGTATCGTGATCAATGGACAGCATATCGTCGACCTCAAAGCAATGCAAAATTCAAAATTCAAAATTCAAAATTCATTATATATCACCTGACTACTGACTGATCCATCAGCCATGGGGCTGTGCTATCGTCATGCAGATCTCGGTATCGTCCGTGGCGGGACGACGACTCTTGCAGAAGCGAAGTTATTCGATCTTCCGCTCGTGATTGTCCCTCTTCCCATTACCCATGATCAAGCAAGTAATGCTCAGCGATATGTCGATCACTATGGCGATAGTATTATATCACAGCATAGTCATGATTTCATCCCTAGACTCCAGAGAGAGATAACACTTACGAAATCTTTCACTAAAAGAACTCTCCCTGACCACGCATCCACGAACACAAGCTCAGCACAGGCTATCATCTATAATCATATTCTCTCCTATAGTCTCAAAAAAAGATAGCAATCTTTTTGTTTTTTATGCTTTGCAACCATGAAAAAAACATTTCTCTCGCTCTGTATCATACTACTTATTAGTATGCAGAGTCTTTTTGCACAAAGT
>CAZBFX010000004.1:3522-29424 GCA_964491325.1 uncultured Candidatus Peribacteria bacterium | reverse complement strand
ACACCAAGAAAGGGTGTACCAGCAAGAGATAAAAAGATACGACGAAAAGATAGAATACTTAGAATTAGAGATAAAAAAACTCTGAATAAATCAGAGAAATGTTATAGTAGAGCTTGATTGATTCTTACAATGTCTATGAAAGCTTGCGAAAGTGTACGATAAGGCATCCTATGTTCGAAAGAGGAAAATTACATCTTTACTATTTTCGAACATCATTATAACACACAAAAAGCAAGTTGTATTCACGCCTAAACCCTCATTAGAGGGGTTGTTTATCTTAAATAATCAGGATAGTGAGACTCGAACTCACGACCTCAAGACCCCCAGCCTTGCACTCTAACCATCTGAGCTATATCCTGAAAAAGAGTTATAAAGTTGAAAGTTATAAGGTTCATAAAGTCTTACTTCAACCTTATAACTTTACAAACCTTAAAAACTTTATCAACCTAATCAAGGCAACTTCCCTCCAGCCATCATACCAGCCATATCGGATGGATCGAAACCAAGGATCTCTTTCGTCTTCTCTGCGGCAATCTCTTGTGCTTTGCCTTGTGCTTTGGTAAATGCTTTCACGACAAGTGATTCAAGCATCTGCTTACGATCGAGAGCAAGCAAACTCGTATCATTGATAGAAAATGCATGCACTTTCATCTCACCAGTCATCTCGACGACAATCGCATCTTCACGCTCTGTCCCATCTGTGTCAGTGAATTTACCTTCTTTCGCTCTGATGAGCAAATTTTTGAGCTTCTCTTGGAGTGTCTTATATTTATCATAGAGCTTCTTCATCTCACCGAGTTGTCAGAACATGTGTTAGTAAACATTAAAAATTAAAACATGAAATATTACCTATCATTACTTTTTACTCCTTTTTACCTTTTTCTCCCTTTCCTACTACTTTCTCATACAACATCTTCTCCGCTGCTCCTTCTTCCATATCAGCTGATCGGTTAATATCCAATCACAAATCTTCACAAATCTTTCTCATCACAAAGAATTTCTGAATACTCTTGTGACCTGCATCTCTGATCGTATCGATATATTTCTTAGATTCTGCCTCACCCATCTTCTGGAGATAGGCTTGGAGTCATTTCTCTCCACCCATCCTCTCGCTCATATGTTTGATCCTATTCTTCATCTCTTCATCGATCATCGTCTGTGGGACGATGATAGCAAATGAATCCATCGCACGAGTGACATAGGCATCGACTCGTTCGAGGAGTGCTGTCTTGCCTCTATTATCAGCGATTGTTTCTCTGATCTTTTGTTTGAGTGCATCGACAGACTGTATATTATCTTCAGGGGCGAATGTCTTATCGATAAATGCTTGATCTAGTTCAGGTAAAGTCTTCTTCTTGATATCCAAAATCTCAAGATGGATAGTCGTAGGAGTTACATCACCCGCGACAGCTAATCACTGGAGAGCAGATACATCGCCATAGGACAGTGAGAGACTGTCGCCGACTTTCTTCTGCTTCATCGATGCAGTCAGAGCAGGAGTGGATGATATATCTTCCCATGAGAGAAATCGTGTCTTGGGAGTCGCTACCGCAGTACCCTCAGCATCCGTATAGGAGACCTTGACTCTGACCATCGCATCCGTATCGACCGTCTCCATAGCCTCATACTCAGCATAGGACGATCTGATCGTCATGAGCGTCTCGTCTACTTCAGCATCCGTGACATCGACAGCATAAGGAGCAGTGCTATCTTTTTGCCATGCATTATTTTGTACGACGATCTCAGGGTAGACATCGAGACGAAACGAGAGTGTAAATTTACCATCTTTGTCTGCTGTCTCATACTGATCCATCGCAAAACCATATGGCTCACCGATAAACTTAATAGTGGGGTTGTCTGTGACGACTTTTTGCACCGCTTGTTGCATATATTCTTCGATCGATGCCATCATGATCTGCCCAGGACCGACCATTTCTTCGACCATAGCCAAAGGGACATGTCATTTTCTAAATCATGGCTTAGTAACTTGTTTTTGGTATTCTGCTACTACTGTATCATGCATAGTTTTCTTTTGATCAGTCGTCATATGGAGAGTGATAGCATAGTCTGATTGTGTACCGGCTTGGATATGCACCGTGAAGAGGTCTTTTTTCATACGTATAAGAGAGAAAGTAAAGCATCAACAATGGAGAGTAATATAGTCATATAGCTAATGAATTACAAGAGGAAATACGCAACACAAACGCAAAGAGTAGAAAGACGAGAGTATCAATACATTTTCACTTGTAATAGTGCTATCTTTTCCCTATAGTGCAGGGTATTGTAATTTTTTTGTTCTTTTTTTCGTCTCTATGTCATTTCTTGATTCTCTCGCATGATCGTCCAAAACAAGTTCATGAGCCAAAAAAGCACCCATTGTCATCAAAAAGAAAAAAATAGCTGACAGCGACGACGTCACGACACCAGTTACGAAAGCAAGCGATACAGGAACAACCAAAAAATCACCTAAAGTGATCAAAGCAACGATCAAATCAGATGAGATAGCTTCAGCAAGCGGTTGATTCTTTGGATGATTGGGATTCAAAAAAAGCGAAGAAGCCAAACCCAGCAAACCTCTCACGTCAAAAAAAGACAGCCCGAGCAAAGAAGAAAACAATGATGAAGCAGATAAAGCAAAAAAAAGCAAAGAAGTAGCACAAAATAACGAAGAATTTCTCCTCCAAGCGACCGAGATAGCAAAGAAAAATGCTGTCGTCATTCGTCGTCCTGATGAGCAGAGATCATGATGATATCAGTGAGCAAGACCATCATGATGAAGTAGATGAAGACCATCAAACATCTCTTTCGCAGCAGGAGAATTCAAAGAAAAACCAAAACATCAATCCTGATGAACAAGCCCATCACATACACCACAACACGGAGGTCATCAATCGCATGGCTATCAATGATGATCGTGATGATGATATAGATGATGACAGTGATGATCGAGCAATAGATGATGAAGTAGTAGATGAAGAAACAACAATCATTACAGCCATCATGAAGCACCTCTCCCGAAATGACAAGCAACTGCAGCCACCAAAATAACCAAAGAGATAGGTGTATCAGACACATTGACCAAAAAAGCATCGATCACCATCGGTGAAACCATCACTGTCAAAGAATTCTCTGAAAAATCTGGACTTCCTTTCCAAGAGATCCTCAAATGCATGCTCAGTAATAAGATCATGTGAGGTATCAATACCTGACTCGACTTCGATACAGCCAACCTCCTCGGTATGGAACTCGGCATCGCTGTGACGAGAGAACAAGAGAAAGTCTCGCTCGACAGTGTCCTAGCAGGAGACCTGAATGCGATCTTGGAACAAGATAAATTTTCTGATCGCAAAGAGAGTAGACCACCTATCGTCACCGTCATGGGACACGTCGATCATGGAAAGACCTCATTGCTCGATTATCTCAGAAAGACAGCTATCGCTAGTGGCGAAGCATGAGGTATCACGCAGTCTATCGGAGCATCCATGATGACCCACAATGGCAAAAATATCACCTTCATCGATACACCTGGTCATGAACTCTTCACCAACCTCAGATCCAGAGGAGCAAAACTCACGAATATCGTCATCATCGTCATCGCAGCTGACGATGGACTCAAACCACAGACTATCGAATCTATCAATCATGCCAAAGATGCCAATGTCCCGATTATCATAGCTATCACCAAGATAGACAAATGAAATAGCAAAGTTGAACAAATAAAAGCAGATATCGGTATCTACGGTCTCATTCCCGAAGAACGAGGAGGTACAGTCCCTATCATCCCTGTCTCATCCGTCACTGGCCAAGGCATACCCGAACTACTCGATCAGATCCTCTTCCAGTCAGAACTTCTCGACTTGTCCTATAATCCTGAGAGAAATGCTGTCGGTGTCGTCATCGATGCACACAAAGATACCAAACAATGAGTCCTGACATCATTGATCGTCTTGACTGGTACATTGAAGGTCGGTGATATCGTCGTCGTCCACAATACCTATGGCAAGATCAGGAAGATGATCGATGGTCTCGGACATGCTATCAGAGTAGCCAAAGGTGGTGATCCTGTTATGATCCTGGGTATCAATACTATCCCTGAGCCAGGCCGTGTCATCGAAGTCGTCGACAACGAAAAAGAAGCACAGAAGAGAATCCAAGCCATCAACGAATCGATGGAATCCGAAGTAAAGAGTACGATCAGCTCCTTTATCGAGCAGATGAAGAAATCTGACGGAGCAGTGCTGAAGATCATCTGTAAATCCAACGGACCATCAAGTCTGGAAGCGATGGTACAAGCGATCAATCAGATCCCTTATCCGAAGAATGTCTCACTCAAGATCATCCACAGCGGAGTCGGTGATGTCGCAGAGTCGGATCTCGCTCTCGCTCAAGCATCACAGGCGATCATCATGGGATTCAATATCGGATTCTCCAGTATGATGAAGAAGAGAGCCGAGATGATGAAGATCACCGTGAAAAACTACGATATCATCTATCAACTCACTGACTATATCACCGATGCGATGCAGTGACTCGTCGAGAAAGAATACCAAGAAGTCGAAAGAGGTAAACTCAAAGTACTCGGTGTCTTCTTTAGAAAAGATAAGATGATGATCATCGGAGGTAAAGTCATCGAAGGTAAGATCGGGAATGGGATGAAGTTTAGAGTCTATACAGGGGAGGAGGAGATCGCTCAGGGAGAGATTACCTCACTCCAGAGAGATATGCAAAATGTCAAAGAAGTCGCTGAGTGATATGAATGTGGTATGAAAGTGAAGACATCCAAGAAGATCAGCGAAGATGATATCCTTGCTTTCTATGAGATGGAGGAGATCGTGGAAGGAAAGTAAAATATATCCCGAAGTCTTTCGGGACCTGCCTACCGTCAGGCAGGTTTTTTATACTTGTAAATAATAGAAGAAAAGAATATAGTAGAATCATATTTTATCATCTCTCCAAACATGAAAAAAGAGAATGCTATCATCTATCAAGCCGCTAATGGAGCTATAGAGCTTCGTACTGATATCAAGCAAGAAACTCTATGGGCAAATCTTGATCAGATTGCTTCTGTATTTGAGCGTGATAAATCAGTAATTTCTAGACATATAAAAAGTATTTTTGCCACAGAAGAATTAGACGAAAAAGTGGTTGTTGCAAAAAATGCAACAACCACTAAACACGGTGCTATAAAAGGAAAAACACAAACAAAACAAGTAGAATATTATAACCTTGATATGATTATCTCAGTCGGTTATCGTGTCAATAGTAAAACAGCAACGAAGTTCCGTCAACGAGCCACCAGTACACTCAAACAACATATCACCAATGGCTATACGATCAATCCACAGAGGATAGAACAAAACTATACAGCATTTCTCCAAGCAGTGGAGGAAGTGAAGAGCCTCGTGCATACTGCTAGCACTCTCCGTCATGATGACATTCTCGAGCTTATCAAGAGTTTTGCTCATACATGGTTTTCACTGGATTCGTATGATAGAGGAGCGATGCCACAGACTGGGCATACCCAACAGACCATCCGTATCGAAGCCAAAGAACTCTCTGAAGCTATCATGCAACTCAAACAGGATCTGATGACAAAAAATGAAGCGTCTGAGCTCTTTGCCCAAGAGAAGAATCATGGAGGAGTCGAAGGGATAGTCGGCAATGTCTTCCAATCCGTGTTTGGTAAAGATGCCTATCCGAGTATCGAGGAGAAAGCAGCTCATCTGCTCTACTTTATGGTCAAAAATCATCCCTTCACTGATGGGAACAAAAGAAGCGGAGCATTTTCCTTTCTCTGGTTATTGCACAAAGGAGGGATAGATTTCCGTACAAGGATCAGTCCGGAGACACTCACTGCGTTGACGCTGCTTATCGCTGAGAGCAAGGCCAATGACAAAGATCGTGTGATAGGGATGGTGCTCTTGCTCTTGCAGGGGAGGTAAAAAATCTAACATATTATGCTGATATGTTAAAAAAATTGAAAAAAATTAACATATAATTTATCCCTATCTCATCGTCAAGGATAAAAAATAGCAAAAGTTATCCGTGACAGTATGACAAGGAGAAAAAGAGTTATTTTCGGCTTGGTTTTCAGAGAGGGAATAATTATAATATCTAAGGATATTTATCGTCGATTCTCCTATATGCTCCGAATCTGATACGAGATCTAATATCAATTCACAACCTTAGCAAAAAGAAATCCTCAGAACCAGTGTCCTCGATCGGACATTCAGAAGAAAGTTAATAAAGTGATTTTTATTCATTACAAACCTAGATGTACGCACCACATGATAGTGAAATCCGTGAAGAAATTTCTGCAGTTTTTGATAAAGAAAAGCTAGATTTGGAAAGGGGCAAAACTTGGACTATAATTGATGGAATAGTTAAATATAAAAATTGAGATTTACTCGTGGCATATTTTCAAGGATTATGAGAAGAAGATAAAAATATATTTTGCGAAATAATCATAGAAAAAATTGATGGTATGTTATCTTCTTTATGTTTTTATATTCTTATCTGCCTATGATATATTAAAGAAGCACTAGATGCCTCATATAGTATAGGTAATAATAATTATACCCTCTTGGTCTTTTTATATGAGCTTTTTGCAAATAAAATATATCGATTTAATTCACAACAGCTATGAATCTTGAAATCATTCATAGATACTATGAGGAGGGGAGGAGGAAATTTTGAAATTTTAGGATATCGGTTAGATGATATTCAAAAATCATTATATGAATTAATAATAGAGTTAAGATATGAACATTTTGAAAAAAGTATTCAATGAATTAACCTAGAAATAAATAGCGATAAACAACAAGTACAAGAATATCTTAAAAACTTTGGTTTTGATACTAAGTATAATATCACTCTAAATAAATTAGATCAATATATACAGAGTGAACAAGGAGAGTGAGAAGTAGTACCTTGATGAGTAATAGGAATACTTAGAGAATTTTTCAAAAGTTTCTATATGGATTTAGCAAAAAAAATAGCCACATCAAATTGATTAACCGAAGTTCCTCATCATACATCTAGCACAACAGATATTGGACACGCTAGACACTATATAAAAGAACAATTCAACTTATCATCTGATGAATATAAGTTACTAGATTCATATAAAGATATTACAAATAACGAAGGCTCTCATGCTCTTTTATCAGAAAAGAAGTACCTCAGATTAGCTAGAAATATTGGTATTGAAATATCGTTATTTATGTTAGAAAAATTAAAGGATTATATAAAAAATATAGATTCTCATTAATTTACGTCTTACTGTCCTCATGAAACTCATCGTCTGACTCGGCAATCCCTGAGCCCAATATACCTCCACCAAACATAACGCCTGATTTCTCGTCGTCGATGAGATCGCAGACAGACGAGATAGTGGGGGAGTGCGGAAAGCACACACTGCGAGTAAGTCCCTCATCAGAGAGACCCTCCACGACGGGACCAAGATCCTCTTCATGAAACCTCAGACCTTCATGAACCTCTCCGGTCAGAGTGTTGCTTTTTGGATCCACTTCTACAAACTCAATCCTGCGACTGATCTGGTCATCATCCACGATGATGTCGATCTCCCCAGCGGTGATGTGAGATACAAGAAGTGAGGCAGTAGTGGAGGACAAAATGGCATCAAAGATACTATCCTCAAACTCGCCACCGATAGCTTTGATAGAGTCAAGATAGGTGTCGGCAGACCATCCCATCCTGCACAGTCCGTCGCTGATCATGTCTTAGGCTGACTGAGTCCAGCAGAAAAAGATGCTATCCCTGACTATGCAGACCAAGCTATCACGAAGATGGAGAATCATTTTCTCCACCAAACAAGCCAAGGAGATGCATAAATCTCTCATCCAAAAAAGAATGAAAAATACTTGCAGACGAGTCTGTGTTTCTATATACTGGAGACAATGCAGTTTTTATTGAATGTATCAGAGATGACAAGCAAAGCCCATGAATCCGATAACGGCCCTATCGATCTCTCCGCACTCGGATGACATCCATGACCGAAGATCCTCCTCAGTAGCGATACGCTCAACGGCTACGGTCTCGATCTGATCTTCTCGATCGCCAAAGAATCCGGCTACGACGGTATCGATCTCGCTATGTGGAAAAATATCGACTCTCGACACGGCAACTATATCGCCAAGCTCATGAAGCAACACGATCTCTCTGTCCTCGTCATCCAGACATCATCCAAACTCAACGCCAAAGAGCTCAACCAAGCGATCGCCATCTGTGAATCCACAGGAGCGACGCAGATCAATATCAATGCACCGACTTACTTCGATATGAGGACAGCGAGTTTCATCACCAACAATCTCCCATCCTACATCGAACGCTATCCCCAGATCCATTTCAACATCATCAATCCTGACGCAGGTTCGATGACATTCCTTCCTCTCCCACAGTATCGCTTTAGCAATATCGTCGAGACAGTGAAGAAATTACAATGCTGACGGGCAGTCGATGTAGCGAATATGGATGAAGATATGATCGATACGATACTGATGAAGAGATTTGGATCGCTGGAGAAGATGATCCATAGCATCTATCTCTCGGATAGATCATCCAAAGCATCACATCTCCTCCTCGGTGATGGCGACTACAATATCCGCCAGATACTCAGGATGCTTGCTGAAAACGATTACCAATGATATATCACGACCAAATACACCCTCGATATGGAGACACTGGTCAATACCGATAAAGTCATGCTACTCTTAGAAAAAACCATCAACTATATCCGTGAACACTACAGCACCGACAGATAACACACTCCAGCAATCTACACATTTTATTCCCTTTGCACGCAATCCATCATGAGAATTACCCTAGCGACGACGACTCTTGCAGAGATCTTGGATATGAGTACCAGATTTATCGCCAAGAGTAGCACACTTCCTATCCTCCAAAATATCTACCTCCATGTAAATAATAATGAACTCACCGTGAAGGCTACCGATATGGAGAAGTTCATCCATATGACACTCCCATTGGACAAAGCAGAAGATGGTGGCATCACCGTCGATGCGAAGACATTGCATGACATCATCAAAGTCATCGAAGATGATAACGTCGAGCTATCCGTCAACAATAGCACCGACATGCTCACCATCCAGAGTGTCAAAGATTCATTTACGATCAAAGGTATACCGACAGGAGAGTTCGTTGCTCTCCCCGAGCTGACACCGACACACACATCGACCATCCCCGTCCAAGATCTCGTCCACGGTATCGGCAAAGTAGAATTTGCGGTATTAGAAAAAAACTTCAGTCCGATATTTACCGGTGTCGTCATCGCAAGCAAGATCGATAGTGCAGACAAGCACTACCTCGTCTTTGTCGGGACAGATTCCTTTAGACTTGCTGAGTACAAAGTACCAGTCGAGAAGAGATTTACCGAAGAGTTCAAACTTATCATCCCTAAGGTCGCAGCCAACGATATCAAGAAAGTCGGCGAATACTGTCTCAACAAACAGCAACAAAACAATGTCACTGTCGCTCATGCGAACAACATGGTCTCCTGTACCTTCACCCTCGGCAACATGAATATCGTGACTAATTCATTATTGATACAAGGGACTTTCCCTGACTATGACAACGAGAAGATTGTCCCGAGAGAGTTCAATACATCAGTCACTGTCGATGCGAATAATGCTGATAAAGCAATCAGAAAGATCGGTATCTTGACCAAGGATATCAATAACTTCATCCATATCGTCTCTGACGCTAATACGCTCTCTATCAGCTCAGGTAATACCGATCTCGGAAATGCTGATACATCCATTGCAGCAATCATCGAATGAGACGCTATCGATCTAGGACTCAACGGTAAGCATCTCAGCGAGTTCTTGAAGATCGTCCAATCGGATCGTGTGATCATCCAGTTTGTCAATAATACATCGCCTTTTGTCATCACCGAACCAGACAACGCTCATTATAAATATGTCCTCAGACCCGTCAAATAAGAGAACATTATCTCATCACACCATCCATGCATCATCGTCACCATAAATCATCACCCACAACAACAGCTCCAAAGTGATTTTCTCTCCTAGAGTTGGTGATAGTGATCGTTATCATCAGTATATTGGTCGTCGCATCGAGGACATTATTTACGATGCCCAACCAGTATCTGATGGAAAGCGAGAGATGTATCGCATGACTTGATGGTTATGTCAGACAGTTTTTTTATCATGCTATCAGTGGTAAGTCACTTACCATCAGTGGCGACATCATCATCCCAGAGACCTATACGATGGTATTTGAGTCATGACAGTGATCAGGTGACTTCGCTGTCATATTATGATATCCATGAGAGAGTGGGGGAGTGATAGCGTCCGAGACACTCACGCCATATGGAGGAGATAGAGTCATCCAGTGATGTCAGAGCGATGCTCACTCGGTCAGACTATCATGATCACTCTGATCGACGATCACTCCTGCTATCAGGATAGATATATATAAGTCAGATATACGCAATACAGGGATGACGATCTGCCAAAGTGATAGTGACAATAACTGCCTCCCAAACACATCGTCAACGACAGCGACTATAGACTATACCACCTGCCAGATGTGATCGACATGATGTCAAAATACGAAGACACTCTTCACACAACTCTTTGATACAAGGATACAGATGGTCAAGATCAAGAGATGTCTCTCGTTGCCCATCGATGGACACTGTCGTCAACGATCTACGGATGAATTTTAATAACTCACCTCGACTATGACCAAGAAGATCATATTTTATGATACGATGCATTACCCTCGTCCAGAGCAGGAAGACTACTATCGCTATATCAACGAGATATCGAGAAAAGAACAAGATACAAAACATAGAGCAAGCACTGACATCGATACGAGATTTTCCCGAGACATACCGTGTGCACTCATGGATGAGTATAGGACATACATCCTCTCACTGCAGTCACTGTTTATGTCTCTACCCTTCGTCAAGCAGATCTATCTGTGCAATAGTATTACATTCAATGCACTCCATCCATGATCGGATATCGACATCTGTATCATATGCAGACAATGATACCTCCGAGCAGCGAGGATACGGTCAGTTATTTTTTTTCTCATCTACAAAGTCAAAAGATCCTGAGGTAAGTATGCAAATCATAGCAAGAAATTTTGTCTCAGTTTCTCTATCGATGAATCTGCAACCGATCTCTATCCTATCCGTAATACGGAAGGCGATAGATATCTCGTCTATCGACTAGCACATTGTGTCTTACTCTATTCGGATGACACATTAGCAGACGACTTCCTCTGGCAGAGTAATAGCAAACTTCTCTCCTTCTTGCCACAGCATCCATGATCACAGACTATCCACATCGGTATCGATGTAATACGTGGCACGACCAGATGGAAAAAATATATCGAACGCATAAACCAGACATGGCTATGTCGTGGCATCATCATGATGCTTAGTCGAGTCCGAAAACAACGAATATATTATAAAAGAAAAAAACTTTCTGTCCATATACAAAAACATATTATCATATCTAATACAATGCTCAAATTTTACGATGACAAGAGAAGAGTCATACAACATAAGATCAGAACTGCGTTATCAAAGTGATAACTATTATATAGCTGTATAAAAATATCCATCCTTGCATAGATAGCAGGTATTCGTATAGATGTATCAGACTGATACATTTTTTATATCACCCACACAAATACTATGCAAAATATTAGAGCGACCATCGATATAGGCAATGGATATATTAAATGAATTGTTATCGGTTATGATGATGAACACAAAGATACCATCCTCGTCAAAGAATGCCACAAGATGCAATGATGTCGCAAAGGAAAAATTCTTGACTCACAGACATTCCGTGAAACTATCGAAAAAGTGATCGATGGTTTTCAAAAAAAGCTCGGAGGAGAGTATATCGAAGATGTCGTCATAGGCATATCGCATCCCGAGATGGTCATCGAGAGGGTCACTGAACAGAAGAGAATACTTGGCTCAGACACCATCACCTCCAACGATGTCAGTCATCTCTCCAAACTTATCAATGATATGAGCCACAAGATAAACTATGAGATCATTAAAATCATCCCCGTCTACCGATCACTCGACGATAGCAGGACAGAAAAAAATCCCGAATGACTGCAAGCAAAAAAACTCTCCCTCACTGCTGATATATTTTGTATCCCCAAGACATTCTATCAGACACTGACTGACACACTCCAGTCGCTGGGCATCCATGTCATCGACATCGTCCCCAATATACTCGCATCCGTCGAATGAATGCTCGATATCGATCACAAAGACCTCGGGACGGTTATCATCGATATGGGAGCAAATCAGACAAGCTACGCTATCTATGAGGAGTGATATCCTCTCGCGTATGGTGTCATACCAGCAGGAGGAGAAGATGTCACCAAAGATATATCCATCGGACTCCAAATCGATATCAAAGAAGCAGAAAAACACAAAACAGCGGCAAAAGATGATGTCACGACAAATGAAGAAAGCTCACTCGATGAAAGATTCCTCGACGAAGTCATGACTGCTAGATACGAACAGATCTATGAGAAAATTCGTGATGCACTCATCAGGATAGACAGGGACGGCAAGCTCCCTGGTGGCATCTATCTCACTGGCCAGTCCAATGAACGATACAAAAGCATCTCGCTCATGAAAAATATATGTAAACTAGCAACATTCGATGCGAAAGATATATCAGGAAACTTCGGTGAAGTAGGAAACGATAAAAAATATCAAAACTGTCTCGGACTCTATCGTCGATCAAAGAAGTATCATAATCAAAAATCACTCTTTGGCGGTTCATTCGGTTCCTGACTTCGCAATGTCAGCAATCGATGATCATGAATACGAAGCAGCATCAGATGAACATTCAAAGATCTCTTCTAACAAAACCTTACCGCTATCTTCTCTATTCTCTCTATCTACTCGTAACTCATAACTAGCACTATATTCTTTATTCCCTTTTTTCTTATTATCACATGACAATTACAGAATTTCAACCTGATTTTATTGCTGGGGCAAAAATTACTGTCATCGGTGTCGGTGGAGCAGGTAACAATGCAGTCAACAGAATGGTCTCTGAATGAATGTCAGGCGTAAACTTTGTCGCTATCAATACGGATGCACAAGATCTCGCACATAGCCAAGCTCCTACGAAGCTCAATATCGGTATGAATGTCACGAAATGACTCGGTGCTGGTACTGATCCTGATATGGGTCGCAAATCTGCTGAAGAAAGCAATGACCAGATCAAACAAATGCTTCATGGTTCTGACATGGTATTCATCACCTGTGGTCTCGGTGGTGGTACAGGTACAGGTGCCGCTCCTGTGATTGCCAATATGGCCAAAGAAATGGGGATACTCACTATCGGTGTCGTCACGAAGCCATTTAGCTTTGAAGGCAAAAAGAGAGCTATAAACTGTGAAGAAGGATTGAAGAAAATGAAAGATTCAGTCGATACACTGATCGTGATACCAAATGATAAGATATTCAGTATCGTAGACAAAAAGACGACATTCAAACAAGCATTCAATATGATCGATAAGATACTCTTCCTCGGAGTCCAAGGTATCTCTGATCTTATCATCAAACCTGGTGATATCAATATCGACTTCGCCGATATTAGAACAATCATGAGAGACTCTGGCAATGCAGTCCTCGGTATCGGCTATGGAGCAGGAGAGAAGAGAGCGGTCGATGCAGCTCGTAGAGCCATCGAGAACCCACTCCTCGAGACTAATCTCGATGGAGCAAAGAATGTGATCTTCGCAGTGACAGGATGACATGATCTCACACCGATCGAAGTCCAAGAAGCAGCAGCGATTATCGAAGATCTGTGTGATCCTGATGTCAATCTCGTCTGGTGAATGACCTTGGATGAAAGCTATGATGATGAAGTCAAAGTCACTGTCATCGCTACAGGATTCAACGAATATGAAGAACATACTGCACTCAAGAGACCTACGAGAGACGACTTCGGCAGAAAATCACCTGGTAGATCACAAGATTTCGTTGCCAGAAGCCTCGAGCAAGACAACGCAAACGATGTAGAAGAAGAGAAAGAAGATTACGATACTCCAGCATTTTTGAGAAAAAGACTATAAAGTCAAGTAAAGAAACGAGAATGAGACAAGAAAATTGACAAAACTGATAGGAAGAGTAGACTTGACTATCCTAACAAGTCAGATACTCTTCTTTTCTTTTAACCTTTGCTTTCGCTGTTACAATGTCAGTCTCTCATGTCTCCATTATTACACCTGCCCAGACCATCAATCACGAAGATATCGTCGATGTCACTATCCCGACATCACTCGGTACCAAGCGTATCGATATGCACAATGGATCAGTGCAACTTCTCAAAGCAGGGAAAATCACGCTCTTTGTCAAGAGGAAAGGAAGCAACGCTCCTGAGCAAGTATCCTTCTATGTCCAAGATGGTGTCGCATTTATCGAACATTCTGTCCTGAATGTCGTGACTTCCAATGTCCAAGAATAACTATGCAATAATCTTGTTTTCTATCAGCGAATACATAGAATGAACGAACAATCGTTCATTTTTTGTTTTGACTAAAAATTATGTATTTCGGCATCATCGGACATCATGAAGGCATTCACCTCCATGCTCTCTCCTATCTCCATATCTCTGGACTCATCACCTATAAGAAACATATCGTTTTCTTCAATACAGATCATCCCGAGAGGTTGGCACACTGTGCAGCACTGATCAAATGGTGATATCTGACTGATGATGCAGGACTCAGCGAGGCAGTACAGGACACATCGATCGTGGGCGTCCCAAGCAATGATCTAGGGAAAGAGCTCAAGAAGCGTTTTGATAGTATCAAAAGATATAAAGTCGTTGAACTTCTCCATACGGATAAAGAGATCAAAGAATCAGGCAAAGAAATTTTTTCTTTTGGGCAACAATGACGATGAGTCATCACAGGATATCAGGATATTAGTTTGTATGAGATCATAGACTTCGACAAACCATGTCATGGAATGGAAGTAGGCATGATGCCTGCGAAGCTTGCTCTCTCTCTGATCAATATCGCAGTGGGGGAGTATGAAGAAGTTATAAGTCATAAGTGAGAAGTGTTAAGTTGAGATACCAAAAAATGAAAAGAGAAAGAACTTATGACTTATAACTCAACACTTAAAACTCCTCCTACGGTCTGGGATCCCTTCGTCTGATTTGGGACGACATCGTTTCTCTCGCATCGACTCGGATACCCGAGTATAGCGTCTGATGCCAATATCACGAATATAAAGAACAATCTTGCTCGACGAGAGAAAACGAAAACAACATTAGTAGGAGCAGAAAACACAAAGATACCGCTCACCATCCGCAAACATGATGTTACTAAACCCTTTGGTGATCCGACCTTTGGCTATGCAGACTGTATCGTCTCTGAGGGATATCTCGGTCGTGTCGTCACGCATCGTACGCACATGAGTGCGATACGGGATGCTGCTGACGAAGTCTTAGCATTGTACAAGAGCTTCTGTACAAACCTCACCACTCTCGCAGAGTCAAAACCCAAAGCACGTGTCCTCGTCATGACGATACCAGCCTGGATTCACCACGACTATGATATCGCTGATAGAGTAGAGGAGGCATTTCGTGATGCATGATGGGAGTGTACGCTCATCCATGACATCTATGCCAGGAAGTGACAGACTGTCGGGAGACAGGTACTGATAGCTATCAGAAAATAATATATTCACATAAGATCAAGAAACAATAACTTTTTACTTCTTAAGTATATAATGGCATAATGACTAAACGCCCCCTCCGACTCCGAGTCATCTTCATCCAAGCTCTCATCGCTACTCTTGGCTCACTGTATCTAGGTTTCTTTGGTGATCCAGTAGAAAACTTCTTCACTGGCCAGCTCTTCAATCGAGACAATGGTTTCTCTGTCTGCGATCTTTGTCGATATGCGAGGATATTGATGTATCCTCTCGTCCTTATCTCTGGAGTTGCATTGATTCGTGGTGATAGACAAGTCATACGGTATATGTTTCCGTCAGTTATACTCTGACTTATCTTAGAGATACTGCATTATACGGCACAGATGGTACCATGATTTGATATCGGAGCGACCTGTACTGCAGCCAATCCTTGTATGGCATTTTATGTACAATACTTCGGTTTCTTGACTATCCCTGGACTCTGTCTCCTAGCCTTCCTCATCATATTTGGAGCCATGCTCATCGGTCGACAGAGCAACAAAAGAGTATCATTTAATCCTGATATGCAAACTGATGCTGACAAAGCATAAGCACGTACAAAACGAAAAGAATCACTGGGAGACCATCTCTCCCTATCTTTTTCATGGCGATAAAGATGATGCTATCAGACAGATAGATGAGACCGTGACAAAGATCTGACGATGTATGATCAGCTACATCTACTTCGCTCAAGCGATGTCCTATAGAGTCTACGAAGAGAGACAAAACGAGAGACAACAACACTACTTCGAAGCACTCACACAATCACATCTCCTCTGTATCGACGGTATCGCTATGCAAATATTTGATCGATGTGGTGGGAAACGACGATGACCCACGAGACCCTGGACAGCCAATATGAATGGGACAGATTTCATGCCATACTTTCTGGATCAGATCTCAGCAAAGAGGAAAGTAGGCGTCATCATCCTCACAGTCTATGATGAATCGATCGGCAAAGGACAGGAACGATGACCGATTATACAGCAAAAGTTCAGCGAAAGATTTCCTCATGTCGAGATCATACTCTTCGACTTCGTCCACTATAGGGACAGAGGAGCACATGACATAGCCTGACAGATAGATGCAGTCTTGGATAGCAGAAGAAGAGACTATGACGATATCATCATCATCAACGGCTGGTGATGACCCCTCCAAGAGATACGATCAGCAGAGCAGTCTGCATTATGGCAGAAACACCACTGCATCGTGATGAATCAATGAGCGACACTCGACTTCATCAGCTGATTTGAACAAAGAGTACCACAACGAGTCGTCCGCCTCAGAGTAGGGGAGACGCTCTGGAGGATATTCGCCCAACCCAGAAATCTCAGGAAACTGATCAGTATGTTCTCTATCGTCAGATATCGACATTTTGTCATAAAAACCCTTGCAAAAAGACTCATCACTAAGTAAGATAAACCATTAGTTCATCGTGTGTCGATGTTTTTTATTGCTATCTTTTTCTCTGCTCTATGAAAACCCATACACTCCGAAAAAGCTTTGTCGATGCTGACCAAACTCTCTCCTTGTCACATCAGTATAGAAATGGTGTCTATTATCATCTCATCATCACCGTCAGACAAGCAATGTATGCCGAACATATCAGAGATATCTGTATCGATCACTTTCACCCTTTCTTCGAAGAACTAAGTGCGACACATATCGATGGCGAGCTCATCGAGCGTCTCCTCGAAGATACGATGCATAGCGTCAATCATCAACTCACCCTCTTTGCGGAGAAGATGACGATCACCGAGCACTGTGCTATCGATGGTGGTATACTGATCTCGCATCAGTGACAGATGATAGCATCACTGATCGGTCAATCGAGCCTCATCGTCTGCAGAGACGACAAAGCCATCTACTCTATGGGCAACAATCACGAAAACAACCATCTCATCGACCAATTTACCGACTATATCAGCGGGCAAGTCCACATGGGTGATAGTGTCTTGATCATGGGCTACGATCATACGATGATATTTCATCAGAAAGAGCTCGACGAGATCGCTCATCTGATCAACGAACATGATGACGATATCGCACAAGTGATCGAATCGATGATCACACAGAGGATCGATGCAGAGCAGATCGGTTGTATGAGTATCATCCAGCATCTCTCACCGACACTCCACATCCCTCTCACCAGTCCGAAAATGGTAGATCAGTTGTGGAAGAAGATGAAAGGCAATAGTTACCTGACCAAGATCGTAGTATCACTTCGTACATTCGTCGCACAGCATACATTCATGGTCAGTATAGGTATCTTGGGATTTGTGGTCTTGATAGCTATCATCTCGACTATACGCAATGCAACCAGCGGTCTCAACGGTACACCGAGTATCACGAATGCTGATGGCACCCAAGAAGTCGTTACTATCCAAGATATCAAGAAAGATATCAGTTATTTCCAAAATCTCGACCCAACATCCAATGAGAAAGGGAAGGTCTATCAAGACATAACCCAGAAGCTTGCTTTCCTCGAATCACAAGGAAAACGACCGGAAGATGTCAAACAACTCCAAAAACTCGTCAAGAATAAATACTACGAATCATTTCGTATCGTCTATATCAACCAACTCGATGATCCGACAGGAGGGGAGTTCCAATCTATCTATCCATTCTCATCACTCGAGACGAAAGTCCTCGGGACACCGATCAACTTCTTCTATGAGAGGGGACTCATGATCGCTGGAGACAAAGGAGCAATCATCAAAGGCATGAACAAAGATATCAAAGGTACTGCAGTCAGCTACTCACTTCCCAATCCTATGGAAAAATGTTCACTGGATATAAGTAGATCTGGACTCTACTGTTTTGATAATATCAATGAGATCTATCGTATCACGCAGTGATCTGTCCAAGCAGTCCAATGAGGAGAGAATGTCTCACTCCCTACCGATATCCAAGACATCGGCGTCTTTGGCAGAAACAATCTCTATCTCCTCATCAATCCTGCATCAAATGGTGGTATCGATGTCATCAAGAGACTCAGAAACGATGTCGGTAGTTTCACTGTCTTCGGTAATAGCATAGGCTATGGTCTCGAGCAGTCATGAGCTGCTCTCGGTCTCAGTAGTATGGCCATCGATGGGACATTCTTAGCTCGAGATAGCAAGACATCCAGTCTCTACCAGCTCTGGAGAGATAGTGGATCAAGCTCGACCAAACTCAATAAGCGTGTCATCCAGCTCGATGGATGAGAAACCAAGACGATGCCCTATGGCAAGAATATCAAAGTCATCGCACCCGAGTGATCGACTAATGTCTATCTCTTCGATCGTGACAATCAGACATTCACTGTCTATAAATCCAACCCACTCAAGACAAATACTGCCTATACATCGAGCTACAAACTCGTCTATGTCATGAGATATAACTTCGATCTCACATCCAAGATCATCGATGTCGCTATCCCCAATGCAAATAGCAATAAACCAATACTCTATGCTATGACTGCCGAAGGTATCTTCCAAGCAAATCTTGATCAGACGATTATGACATTCGAAGCAGCACAATAGTCATTGCATAATAAAATAACGACTTCGTCGACTTGCGTCATTGCGAGGAATGGAACGCAACGCAGTGGAGTGAAATGACGTGGCAATCCATAGTGTAATAGATTGCTTCGTGCCTCGCAATGACATAAAGCATTCACAATTTACCATTCATAATTGATACATGCTCACCTCATCCCAAGTCCGAGAGCTCTGGCATAGCTTCCGAGAGAGTAAATGACATACACATCTGCCTCCTGCATCGCTTCTTGCAGACAAGCATAGTACCGCTATGTTTACCATCGCTGGTATGCAGCAGCTTATCCCATACCTCTCAGGTCAAGCACATCCACTCGGGAAGAGACTGCATGATATCCAAGTCTGTATGAGAACCAACGACATCGACGAAGTCGGTGATAATTCGCACAATACGATGTTCTTTATGATGGGAAACTGGTCACTCGGTGATTACTTCAAACAAGATGCTGTCAAACGGTCACGAGAATTTCTCACCCAGTCTCTCCAACTCGATCCTCGTATGCTCGCAGTCACTGCCTACGAAGGTGATGAGAGCGTCCCACAGGATACAGAGACCTCCACTATCTGGACAGCACAATGAGTCTCGTCAGACAAGATCTCTTTCCTGACTGCCAAAGATAATTTCCGATCACCCTGACCTGTCGGTCCCTGTGGTCCCTGTACGGAGATCTATTATCGGATAGGGGAGACGGAGTATCCCACTGAGGCTGACAATGTCGGTATCGATGATAGTAAATGGCTCGAGATATGGAACAATGTCTTCATGGAGTTTTATAGAGACGAATCAGCGACACTGACGAAGCTCGACAATCAAAATGTCGATACCGGCATGGGCTTCGAGAGAATCTGCAAAGTCTTGCAAAACAAACTCAGTCCCTACGAGACCGATCTCTTCGCACCGATCATTGAAGTGATAGAGAAGCTAAGTAACAAGACTTATGGCTACTTCACGAGCAACACCCTCACTGGTCAAAGCGAAAAAGACGCCAAACATATGAGAGTCATCGCTGATCATATGAGATGTACGACTTTCCTCATGGCGGAGTGACTCGTCCCGTCCAACGAGGGGAGGGGTTATGTCCTGAGAAGGATCGTCAGGAGGATGTACTACCATATGCATGAGCTCCTCGATGGCAAAGCATCGCTCGAGACGATCTTGGCTGCATGTCAGGAGATCATCGCGGTGATCATCGAACGCTACGCAGGTCGATGTCCACAGCTGAGTGGCAAACATGAAGCCGTCATGCATGCATTATCCAATGAGATCAGACAGTTTCACAAGACACTGCAACAATGACACAAGACCCTCACCAAGATGCTCGAGAAGAGCAGTGGGGGAGTCTTGGCAGGAGTGGATGCCTTTATGCTCTATGATACATTCGGCTTCCCACCTGATCTCACTCGTGAGATAGTGCAGAAAGCATGATACACGATCGATGAAGCAGGCTGCGAGGCAGAGATGGAGAAAGCGAAGGAGAGATCCAGAGCCAATACGCTTGCCAATCAGAAAGATATCGATCGATCCGTCCATGTCGCTGGCATGCCCAAGACAGAATTCGTGGGGTATACCGCACTCCAGGAGACAGATATGAAATTATTAAAAAAGATAGAATTCTCTGACACGGATGTGTTGATATTTGATAAGACACCGTGCTATGCGACGATGGGTGGACAGATCAACGATACCGGGACATGGACTGACGACGATGGTATCAGCCATCATATCAGCAATGTGCTGAACTATAATGGCATCTTTTTGCATTTTGTGAGGAAATAGAAATAAGAATTATTTTTATCCAGTATAATATTATGACAGGCACAATAACAGAAAGTAAAATACAAGAGTTAATTAATAATATTATCCTACAAATTTCATGAGCAGATACTCGTGTTAATAATTTACTACAAAAACAGGAAGTCTTAGAATCTAAATATGTTAATTTACTAGAGAAAACCAATCAACAGTTAGATTTATGACGAACTCCTTGGGGAGTATGATTTGCAGCTTTAAGTGCTTTGTTCGCTGCAGGAGCAATTATTGGATGAGTTATTATTTATTGAGTAAGTAAAGATTTTAAAGATAAACGACAGGAATCAATAGGTAAAGCCAATAAAGTAATCTCTGGAATGGAGAACAATGAACTAGAGAGAATAAACAATCGTGATAAACAATTTAATAATTTAATAACAAAGTATGAAGAAAAACTTGAAAAAACAGATTACAATGGCAAAAAGAAAATACAAGAAATTATTGAAGAATTAAAAACAGAAAGAGAAATAAATAAAGTATCGAGTTTGCCAGATATAGTTAAACCATATGCGGTACTAGAAAATAACTTCTGAATATGAATAAGTAAAAGATCACAAGATCTTCAACAAATTACACGCTCACTATTAGATGAGCACTCATTAGGTATTTTCTTAAATAAAAAACACCAGTGTCCCATTTGCCACTACGAATATGAAATAGAAGACAATAGGAGTAATTATGATAAGCTCATAATTTGAAAAAAGTATAAAATTAAATGTCCTAAATGTTGAGCAGAAGAAGTTTATAGCTAATTCATTAAAATGAAAATCAAGTATTTCGGAACATGAGCAGCCCTCAATCATAGTGCCGACACGATGCATATGATGATCTCTGACGATAGGCAGAAGCTCTATATCGATGCAGGAGGTGGTATGTCGCTCATGCAACGCATCCTCCGTCGTGAAGAGTCTCCGATAGAACATCTACGGATAACACATTGCCATAGTGATCATTTACTTGGCATAGCTCATATATTAAGAACACATAGAGAATGACATCTCACGATATACTGCAGTAGAAATATAGCCAATCGTATACAAAAGATTATGTACCTTATAGATCAACATAAGCTCTATGATAGACAAATCAGTGAGGAACTAGTAACATACGTATATGTTGATGAAGTAAGTAATATAACTATTTGAGAACGACATATAGAACCATTAGATTTGCTCTCTGACATAAGTGAACAATATGGTTTTATAATGCATTATAAGACTAAAAAGATTGTTTTCTTGGGAGACGAAGCAATAGACATATTAGCAAAGAATGACACCAATAGAATGATAGACTGTGATCGATTACTATGTGAAGCATTATGTACAGAAAAAGATGCAGAAATAAAAGAACCACATAAGAAAGGACATAGTCTACCATCTGATGCTGCTAAACTAGGACAAACTCTTCATGCTAAAAGTATAATTATTAGTCATATTCATGACTATACCGAGAATAGAGTTCAACAATTAGAAGAAATAAAGAAAGATGTAGAATCAGTCTACTCAGGAAAGGTCTATGTACCTCATGATAACGAAACGATTGATTTATGGTAAGGTATAAACTATAATAAATTGCCTTATACTTTATAAAATTTCCAGCCTAGTATGAAAGTAGTCTACATTGATGCACAAAACATACACAAATGAATAAAAAGCTATCATAGTCGAGTTTTAGACTGGTGAAGATTTTTTGTCTATTGCAAAGAAAAGTTTCAGGCAGATACAATCAAGATATTCTTATGATATGTAGTAAAATATGAAAAGCTTTATAATGAACTTAAACAAACAGGTTATATAGTCTGTTTCAAAGACACACTTATATTGCCAGATTGAAGCATAAAAGGTAATGTAGATATAGATATCGCTATAATATGACTACAGGATTATTATGAAAATAAGTTAAGCAGAGCAGTATTAGTGACATGAGATGGAGATTACAATTCTCTTATTGCTTTTTGGCAAGAAAAAGATGTCTTTGAGTGTGTTCTCGTACCAGGTATCGAGTCTTCATCTCAGTTACTCCATAAAATAGCTGGCAAAAATGTTATTGATATAGCCCCTATGCAAAAAAAATTGCAAAAAGAAAACCCAGGTATCGCTACCTAGGCTCTCACAGAGGGGACACAATAAGTATTGCTCTTATTATGGACTCCTCATCGTGAACAGTGTCAGTATAATGATTTTTATCCAAATTGCAAGAAAATCGTACAATAATGGTCCAATGGGAAGTCTAACGGTCCAATAAGAACTTGTACTATACATCCATAACCATATAACTTTATAAACTTTACAGACCTTACAACTTTATGACTCTATTAGCAGATACCATCGATCTGTTTATGAACTATCTCGAGACCACGAAGAACTCTAGTCCGAGAACGAGAGAAAACTATAGCCTCCGGCTCAATAGATTTCTCGACCATCGAGGAAATAAGGACATAGAGACCCTGAAAGCCATCGATGTGATGGCATTTAGACAAAAACTGACCAAACGCTGACTCCATGTGAAGACGATCAATTACCATATTATTGCATTAAGATCCTTATTGAGATTCTGTATCAAGTACGATATCGAGACATTAGCTCCGGAAAAATGCGAAATCGGTAAGACATCACCCCATGAGCCTGATTTTCTCGAGCAATCCGAGATAGATCGCATCATGGATGCACCATTTAGCTATGAAAACAACGAACATAAGCAGATCAGAGACGCGGCGATACTGCATATGCTGTACGGAAGCTGACTCAGAGTCTCCGAACTCTGCAATCTCACCGTCGACCAAATTCGTCTGGATAGCAAACAATTTTCTATCGTCGGTAAAGGAAGCAAAGTACGCAGTATATTTATTACATCCAGGGCTAGAGAGGCTCTGAACGACCGACTGGAAATATACGATTGATGTCTAGCAAGATATATTGTCCGACATAAGAAATACCTCTTTTTGAGCTTAAACCATAGGCAGAGCCAATCTGGTCATCTGACAGCAAAAACGGTAGAACGTCTGGTCAAGCACTATGCACTACTGGCAGGCGTGACAAAGAGAGTGACACCACATACCCTCAGACATAGTTTCGCCACCTCGTTGTTGGAGAAGGGGGCCGATATCAGATCTGTCCAGATACTCCTCGGCCATGCCTCTATCACCACCACCCAGATCTACACCCATGTGCATGATAAGACTCTGAGCAAGACACATGACCTGTTGGATGAGTAATTCTTTCTATTGATTTATGAAGAACACATTACTATTAATAAGATTATTATTTCTATTTTATTTTTAAATAATTCTACCCATGGAATCACAAGCAATAGAATCTATAGCAAACGAGTCTAACAAAATATGAAAAGAAAAAACAGTAAAAAAGAAAAGTAACACACAAAATAAGAAACACTATTTAAGTGCAAAAACACTAAAACAGATTAGCGAATGAGTAAAAAAATACAAAAAGTATATAAGCATAGCAAAATCCAAACAAATGAATGAGTCAGATACAAGCATGATCGTTGCCGATATATTGTCTGAGATTACATGATTTGATAAGTTAACAGATATAACAAGCGAATATAAAATAAAGGGACAGTTCTGCGATTATGGCATTAAGTATGAAAGCAAACTACACATGCTAATAGAAATCAAACAAATATCATTCGAATTAAATGAATGACATCTCTATCAAGTAACTAGTTATGCATGAAATGAATGAGTTAAATGGGTAATACTAACGAATCTTCAGAATCGACAACTATACGCTATTTTTCTATGAGAAAAAATAGAAAAAGAACTTTTGCTGTCAATCGATGTATTGTCAGATGCGAAATGAAATGACGACAAGATAGTTTCCTTTTTCGAAATGATCCATAAAGAATCAATTAAGAAAAAATTATTAGAAAAGTTGTTAACGGAGAAAACAGCTTGAAGTAAAACTAACATAGTAAAAATAATAATGAAACCAGAAACGATCAAGTATATCACCAAACAATTAGAAAAATCAACAAAAGTAAAAATACCAGTCGAGCATGTGTATGATTTTCTAAGATCTAGCCTAGATACATGATGATGTCAAAAATAACAATTCTCATACTTAGATAAAAAATGAAGAGACTCCTCTCTTCATTTTTTTATTTCTTATACTAGATCTTTTTCTCACTGCACATCCACACAATAGAAATATATTATTCTATATACAAAGATATTAATCGTACCGTAGTAAGTCAGATACATATATCTCTCACACAATAGCATCACCAGATCATCATCCCACCATCGTCAGAAATACTTTTTTGATAAATAATAGCGTATACATTTCTCATCACGAGATAAAAAAGTATCTATAAAAAAATTACACAAACTATATACAAAAAAAAGAGAAGAAAAAAATAAATACAAAAAATCTTGCAACGATATATCAGAAAAGAAAAATAGGTAACGAGGGACAATAGACCAAAACTATCATCTCTCATGAATAAAAAAAATGAATCATAACTCTATAAAAAATACTTACAGAAAGAAAATATTTTTACACAAAAATATTTTCACTATATATATACTATTATAAATATATTGGTGGTGCATTGTTGCACTTGCTCTTGATATGATTTGTTTTTTGGATAATGATAAAGTATTATATCACTATGATATATTTTATTCATTCTTATTTTGTCTCTCATGGCTACTCCTGCAAAAAAACCTGCTGCTGCAAAGAAACCTCTTGCTGCAAAAAAACCTGCTGCTAAAAAAGTTGTTGCTAAAAAAGCTCCAGCTAAAAAGCCTGCTGCTAAGAAAGTTGTTG
>CAZBFX010000004.1:0-3422 GCA_964491325.1 uncultured Candidatus Peribacteria bacterium | reverse complement strand
AAGTTGTTGCTAAAAAAGCTCCAGCTAAAAAGCCTGCTGCTAAGAAAGTTGTTGCTAAAAAAGCTCCAGCTAAAAAGCCTGCTGCTAAGAAAGTTGTTGCGAAGAAAGCTCCAGCTAAAAAGCCTGCTGCTAAAAAGCCTGCTGCGAAGAAATAATCTTTCTTCCAAAAAATTATCTACTCTTCGGAGTAGATTTTTTTTATATAAAAAAATCTTCTGGATATCATCCAGAAGAAATTTATTTTTCATCACACTAACAATCAGCAAACGAATCCCATCCAGTACCGTAGAATTCTTTTAGTTGATACTTGCGAAAGAGCTCATCTTTGGTATCATACTTCGTAGAATCAGATATGTAGACTGTGTCGGGAGATTCTTCATCGACACCATAATCTCGATCTTTCACGATATACAGACCTGTATACAGAATGACATTATATCACTCATATACTTTGGCATCGATACAGGATGATGTATTCTCTATATCTCATGCTCTGAGAGCAACCTCTTCTGCATCATCGTCATCACTATAGAGATATCTCTGTCTGATATACATACTCATCGTAGGATTGATGAGAGATCCACCATCACGCATTCATTTATCAAATGATCAGACACGCTCTCCATCGACAAGCACATCATACTGTCATTCACCGAATGGGAGATCTATCTCGAGCGAATCATATGGATCGAGAGTATATTCTTGATCGCTGATAGTCACCATGATAGTAGTATCAGTAGGATTATCGATCATCACTGGAGCTTTCGCATCACTGTATCGTGCGTACAACTCGATAAGACCGCCAATAGCTGCGAGTATGAGAATTATAATAATCCATGATCACACTTTCTCCACAATAGCATGGATAAAATTCTGCGATGGCGTAGAGGCATCATCGTGATCCTCTGTGACTGGTGAGACAGAGACAGTCGCTCACTGAGTTGCAGTAAGCTGATGTTCGATAGAAGATGTCATAGGGAAAGAAAAAAATAAAACTTATAGTGCGAGTCTACGATATAACTGCATCACAGCCTCCACATCACGCTCACAATAACGGACGATACGATCGAGATCACGATCCTCTCGATACACATGCGAGACTTGTTCTCATGATATATCAGACTTCGGTGTCGGCACTCCCATGACATGACAGAGTAGATCCAGTGATGTATAGTTTTTTCTATCACCAAACTTCCACATCTCTAGTGTATCGAGATGCTGTATCTCTCGAGGCTTCTTGCCTTGTACATGAAGGATAGATGGAAGACGCAGACCATGCACGACTCCTCTTCTACAGAGATATGGGATATCAAATTCGATGATATTGTGACCACACAAACGATGATGACTCTGACTATAGTGAGCGTCCAACATCGTGAAGAAGTCAGACAGTATAACTTTCTCGTCATCTCATGCAAATGATTTGGTGATAGACTGACTACTCTCTCCATCCTGACGCATATATCATACCGAGATACAGATGATTTTACCAAATTCAGCAAAAATACCCGCACGTTGTGCATAAGCATCAGCAGCATTATCACACACATCATCATACTTCAGCATCTTCTCTGTCTTTTTTTGCCAGAGATTTTTTCGTTCATCACTCAGTGCATCTCGTGTGGGATGCTGTGATACCGTCTCTATATCGATGAACAGTATCGAAGCAGATAGACTCATCATACAAACAAAAGAATAAAAAACAAGCACAAGGCTTGTCTCATATATATTATTGTGTCATAGCATACCAGAATATCATGAACAAGATCACCACAATAAACACTGCGAGATAGACAAAAGATTTTGTCTTCTCTCCTCTCAAGTTGTCATTCACCTGAGCAAGTTTTTCTTGGATCTTTTCTTTCTCGAGTATTGCTTTATGCTTCTCTTCATTGTGATCAGGAAGTGCTATCATTCACTGTATCTTGGTCTCCAACTCCCCTACTCTCTGCTGAAGCATAAAGATGATTTTATTCTTTTCTTCCAACATCCTATCCTTCTCCTGGAAGATAAGGAAAAATTTATCAATCTTCTCATCGATCATCTGATTGAGAGCAGACATCTTCTCTGTCGAGAGCTGTCATCCTACAGCATCTTTACCTGATGAAACAATCTGTCTGACTTCTTCACGCTCAGAGACTATCTCTGAGGATGGATTTTGATGAAGGAGATCGAAGTCTTTCTTTAGCTCAGCTATCTCATCGAGATGAAGAAGCATCTTATTTGCCACTTTCTTGTACGAAAGCTTTCATGACTTGATATATCTATCGACCGTTCTCGTAGAGACACCAAGCTTTGCTGCAGCATCTTCTCTGCTTATACCATACCTTTCTGCCATGTGTTAATAAAATAGAAATAAAGCAAAATGAATAATTTTGAGTAAACAAATTGGTAAATAGTTTGCGTCATCCTGCCTCTTACTCGAGGCACGAGAGGAGCGAAGTGAAATGCAATGGAACGAAGTCGAAGGATCTCACAATAATAGTAATGAGATGTTTCGACTCCACTCCGTTCCGCTCAACATGACGCCAATGTGAAAGGTCTTACTTCTCAACTACTTTAATAATTTAAGATTTAATGAATTTACCTATTATACGATCTTCTTCACAATATACGACACTATACTCAAGACAAGTGACAAAATAAACGAACCTATCACTATCTGTATAAGTGATCACAACTGCATCGAGATGCCTGTGAGATAGGTATTAACGATATACTGACAGATATAGATACTGATAATATTAATCACGACACCTATCAATCCTAAAGTCAGCAATTGAAATGGAAAAGCAAAAAACTTCACTACTCTCCTCACCACACCATAAATCAGAAAGAATACAACACCTATCAGCAGATAGGATATGACAAGCTCTCTCGTCGTAGGCTGTGTAGCAAACATAAACGAAAATCATGCGAGATTCGTATAGGTCACCAAGAGATACAAGGATACAGCATAAGCAATAATCCTACTAACAATAGCAAACATGCAGATGACAAAGAATAAAGCAATCCAATACACATATATGAGCAGTATATCTATTCTGTCTATCTTTGTCAAGACCTAATAGAGAAAGATCCTATAAATAAAAAGAGAAAGATTGTCTTGATTTTATGGGAAGGATCATTAAAATACTATCTCACTATTTATCCGGTCATCACTCCATGAGCGAACAATCCCTATACCACAATATTGTGACAAAATTGTGAAAAATGCGTCATAAAATTATCTCCACACAAGATATTAAGAAAATTGTCGAGAATTTTGACGATAGTGCGATCAATGACGCGAAGATCTATAAGCTAAGCTACCATCTGAGGAACAAATGATACATCCTCACATTGAAAAAAAACCACTTCCTCGTCACGAGTCCCAATGATATACCCTCATCAGATGAGATCCTTGCCAAATACTACCGAGA
>CAZBFX010000003.1:6709-32887 GCA_964491325.1 uncultured Candidatus Peribacteria bacterium | reverse complement strand
TAATAGTGCAGGTAAGATGACACTCATCTATATGATGCTGGCACATCCAATTCTAGTAGTGCGTATGGTAGTGATATAGTTTCTTTATCGCAGAAGCTTGACGATATGCCACAAAAGGCAACAGTCGAGAAGAATATACAAAAGATCGCAAAAGATACGGTCTATGATTCCGCGGAACTTTTCCATTCGACACAATCGTTGTTTGGTATCGGGAAAATAGAGAAACTGAAACTTCAAGCTATGGCATGGTGGTCATGACCAGAGGCAGTACTCGGTTATGTCGATGATACATACCGACCAGCAGTGATGAAAAAGTGTGCAGAAATGATCGAAGCGAAGACCATCACTGTCGATGAGCTCCAGACGAGTATGACTCACTATCTCGGAGAGATCGCCGAACTCGATACTGAATGGTCAGCATTAAAAACAGCCCAGATAGATGCTGATGGCAAATTCATTGATGAGAAGTATGAATGAACAGATAGTGGAGGAGAGTTTGTCACTCCAGCCGATCTTAGTGGTGATGATGCAGCAGATGCAGTAGAGCAGGAGAGATATGATACAGAGAAAGCGGCAAACGGTCTGACATGGTTTCAGCGTTTCGTCTATAGACAGGAGTGTAGGAATGGTATTCCATGATTCAAAGACTGGATGAAAAATAAGCTCACGAGCTATAGCGCTGAGCTGAAGAAGCTCGAGAAAGCACCAGTAGCGGTAGAGGAGGATGAAGAAGCAAAGAAGGAAGTGGAAGAAGAAGCAAAGAAGAAGGCTACTGCACCTACTGAAGGAAGTAAGGCTACTCCACCAGCAGGTACAACTCCACCAAGTAAAGGTAAGTGATCTTCGTGAAGTTTCTAATTTTACTATAAGGTTTTATACATTCGTATAATGTGTTATGAGACATTCTCTTAAATCTGCACTAGCTGGTATTACTCTTTTATGAGCATCACTCATACCATGATACTTTGCTTTTAATAGAAAGTTTAATCCTGAAAAGCCAAAAGCAAGGATAGAGGCAGCAAAGCAGTCGATTGATAAGCAGCTTGTAGAAGAACTGCGTGATGATTCGATACCATGATATGATCTTGTCAGACTGGATTTTTCGAGAAGCGAACAGCCTCATGCTTCGTGAGATATGCCAGCATGATGAAATGGAGCATATATTCACTATTATCCCAATCCTACCACAGGGAAGAGAGATATCTATGTGGAAGTATATGATAATGAACATCTGGATAAGGCTGCTAGTGATACGCTGAGGGATTTTCTCTGATGAGCTCTCCCTCAACCGTCTGATATGGCTACTATGTCAGAAGAGGACCGAGTCAGAGCATGTAACCAGAATCTTGTCGATGCGATCCATGCCAAAGGTACGAAGATTGTATGAGAAAACGGTCAGGAGTATAATATGTTTGAGATTGGGTGATGTATTCTCTTGCTTATCGGTGGAGCAGTGTGCCTGTGATATGCGAGGAAGCAAAGAAGAAAAGAAAAGAAACCATTGGCAGTAGAAGAAGAAATAGTAGAGACTGATAACCTTCTTGCACAAGAGATAGGACAAGTTACTCTTGATTTCAATACCCTCTATGAATCTATCCAACAGAAACTAGAAGGGTCTGTTCGAGATGCTATGATAATGAAAATTGATTTCAAGGCTATTAAGGTTCGTTTGTCGAGTTCTTTATCTAATTTCATGGATGCATTGCAGTCTATGGAGAGTAATCATAATGATAAGACTCCTATAAATATAGATTTACAAAAATTAAAGGACGAGTTTGCCAATCTTCAAAATATTCAAGCGGATATCAATATACTTTTTTCAGAAGGAATGAAAAAAGAGATAACAGTGGGAATGGTATTGCTAGAAGAAAGGTTTCAAACTTTAGAAACTCTGATGGAAAGTCCAACAGCCCTTGCTAGTAGCAATTTTGATATCCCCCAAACACAAGCATTTATAGCCTGACAGAGACAGATTATTGCAGATTGGGACAATGGCAATGGTATGAACTATCAAGGAGATGCATATACAAAGTACACGGCTTATCAGCCTATCTTAGAAAGTCTTACAATAGCTCTACAAACAGTAAATCAAAAAGTAGCAGACATTAATAGTTTACTTTCACAACCAGCAGAACCAGCAGAAGAGCAACCAGCAGAAGAACTAGAAGAGTTGGTAGCAGAACCACCAGTAGCAGAAGAACTAGAAGAGTTGCCACAAGTGCCAGTCACAGAGACTCGAGAGACATTACTTGCTCGTCTATCGTCGACGCCGATAGATCAGATAGATGATATGGATGAGTTGAAGGATGTCGTCACGGGTATCGCTACACAAATCAAAGCTATGCTCGATGCGATACAATCCGCTAGTGATTCTTTGGATGATACGAAGTATGACCCATATAGGCAGAGTACGCAAGAATTTTTGGATATTCAGACGAAGAGATATGCACATAGAGAGACAGAGTTTATGTTTATAGAACAATGTAAGGAATATATTGTCGGTGACTTGCAAAGTTTTTTCATGGATGTATATGAGAAGAAAGTTTTATTCGATACATTCGTGCAAGAAGAAAAAGCGGAGGCGGCAAAAAAACCAGCAACAGATTCAAAAAAACCAGCCGATGTTGCCGACCTCCCACCGCCCCCACCACCTCTTCTTGATGATGGTGGAATTGCTGAGATTACTGTAGTTCCCGAAGCCCCAGTAACAGTAGAAGCAGTAGAGGCATGAGGCACGAGGGTGGCGACATTAGACGCATTATATGGAGACTTGGATGAGGATGGTAGGCATATTAAAGCAATCTTTAGGAGATTGTTTCCTGATACTCAGCAAGACATTCTTTCTGAAGATGCATTAAAAAAACTCTTTGATGGCGATGACTCATTATATCAAGAGTATAAGAGTTTTGCGTTTAATTACTATACACTCAATAAGAACTACTTTACATCTCTCCTCCAGCCATGTATTCAGATATACAAAAGTGCACGAGATGTTTTAAATAATAAAGATTCTTATCAAAATGATTTTAAAACGTGGCTGAAAAAGTCTCGTCCGACCAGTCTTCATCCTTTATGAGAAGTCTATTGTAATGTATGGCAACATCTTCCCAATGTATCTATAGATAATGATGTTCTCCATCTGCCTGATAATATATCTATAGGCGACCTAAGTAACTTTATGTACTGAACAGGCAGAGATGATAGAAATGTCGTTTGGCACTTTAATCACGATAAGAATCCTCCGGAAATGCTCTGTCCTGGTATCCGTGTCCCACAGATCCCTCTAGCACTCCAACAATTCCTGATCTCGAAAGGTCTGCAATCATCGCTCGATGCACTCCAGCCGATCTTCGATGCAGGAAAAGTGGTCTCTCCTGAAGTTGTCGAAACACTCAATGATACCACCGTCTCTAGCATAGACTTTTATGCTTGAGGGAAAACAAAAGAAGAAGTCAGCAAAAATCTTTGAGAAAAATGATTTAATACTGATGATTTCGGATGGACGGAAGAAGTATGATTGCGTTATGTGACCAAAGGAGAAGGTGATGCTAAGAGATATTATATCTGCAATCGTCGTGACGGTAGGATAATACCAGCTCTTTCGCCAATTCCTTCTTGATCGATAGTCAAAGTTGTTCATAACGATGTAGTATGGGTCAAAGAACCATCAAAATCATCCTTTTCTTTGTACAACACTGAAGGTAAAGAGGTATATTCATGAGATATGGAGAAAAACAGATGTTCTTTTCATTCTTCTGATCACGGTTTCCTCAATTGAGTCTTTATCGCGATGGCTATAATAAATGATTCATCAGTGACAGTACAGGAGATGCTAGCCGATACAGGAGATAGGATGGACTTTCCAGAACACGTGTTTGACTGTCCAGATTTCTCATCTTACAAGGATTTCCATCTGACTAAAGAGAATGATGGTTCGGCATATCTGATCCTCACTGATGATCAGAATCAACAAGTACTTATCAATCAAAAATGAGAAATGCTCCTAAAAGCACGTGATATCGAACGTCTTCACGATGCAGATTGAGAGAAGAAGACGGGTTATGTGACGTATAACCCTACTGAAATATATCAATGGATCGCTGGTTCTCTCGTAAAACTAGATAAAGAAGTTAATCCCCTCAGTCAAACAGGAGAGACTACTCCTCAGATCAAAGAAATCCCTCTCGAGCAGTTGTCTCAGTCGCTCCATGCTATCATGAAGTCTTTTCTTGTGAGTCAGAAAATAAATGATTTTACTCTTGCTCTCGATGCAGTCGATCCCAAGAATCTAGGATCGCTTTCTTTCACGATCACGACAGAGAATGAAGTATGATTTGGAAAACTGACTTGAAAAAAAACCCTACAAACAATAAAAGTCACAATAACGAATGATTCACTGAAGAATTGAAAACTATCATCACTCAGGACGGAATGATTACCAGATAAGAGTATAGGATCATTAAGAAGCATGCTATCTAGTACCACAGGCACAGGTCTCATAGCTGACTTGAAAAATACGGATCGGTGAATAAATGGTGATCTCCTCATTCGTGATGGGAAACTCTCGATCAGCACATCTTCTGCATGATCCTCATGATGATCAGTGGAGAGCAATACTCCTCTATCTCCAGAAGCGGGGGATGGTCAATGAGGCGGTGATGAAACATGAGATGGAGGCGAGCTACCAGTAGATTTTATTCAGGCAGCCGAGATCACCGAAGCAGCAGGATGAACATTGCTTACGGATTGATTATCGAGGAATATCTTTTTTACTCAACATGGATTGGACTTTAATAGATCTATTACAACTACCACAAATTTGATACAATGATTTGCCGAAAAGATGCTAAATGGTGTGAGTCATAAATATGTCACCCCTCAACCTGATGTCACCTATACTGCTACAATAGCTGGTCGTACTATTAAGTTTGAAGTGAGTCAGTGATTTAACTTTGTGCCAGGTGGTCAGATATGAAGTATAAATGTGAAATGGTGGACTCAAGGATCGGTGATGAGTAAGGTCCTGTCCGATGAGAAAGCAAGCATCGATGAAGCAATCGGTGAGCTTATCCATTATCGTTATCAGTCGGTAGAGTAGAGAAATCTTTCTTTCTGACTGAGAGCGAGGTTCCTTCAGTAAAACAAAAACTCTTCGTGATAAAGAGTTTTCGTTTTGTGTGGGATGGGTGTGGGAGAGGTTATTCAGGAGCTTCAAATTGCGTATCTCCCTTCTCATCAGGATGTATTCATGTTGTATTATCGACAGTCTGATTTACCGTCCCCTTGATCTTACCGCCAATATCGAACCCATAATAAATCCCAGTAGATAAACCTATAATAATAAGGATTCACCGAACAGCTTTTCGCATCTTTTCCGATAGTTTTCCTATTTTCACTTGTCATCTGATATTCATGATTTGCCGTGCCAAGAGTATGACTCCAACAACCTGCATCCAGCCAGATATAGTATCGAGCATAGATGGAGTGTCATGGAGTGTCTGCTGTGATTCATGGAGATGGGCCTTCCATGTATCAATATCTCTTTGGATATCTTCGGGTATAGCAAGTCAAAGTGTTATTTTATCTATCCATTCTATGATGTTATTTATCTTGTCGCCAATATCGATAGCTTTATCATTTACTACCTCACCTGCTTGAGCCAATCTCTGATATAAGGCTAATGTTGCATCTTGGATGAGGCCTGACCCTATTCATGATGACAGGACTACTCAGAGAGCCTGACCTTGTGTGGAATGTGTTAGCTCATAGAATAGTCTCGCTACTTTTGCACTGAGACCGGTGCTATTGTATGGTGCAGATTCTCTATGATTCTCTTTATCTCGGATTTGAATTTCTTGTAGTATCGTTCTTTCCAGTATTTTGCGTTTTTTGCGTCAAAGAGCGTCGTTTAGTGAGTGGTACTCATTCCTATTATCCATTACTATTGCTTGTATGTCAGGGTGTCCGGCCCTCATGATATCAATCAGAGTAAGATGACAATAGATACAAGTAATACTCGTTTTGAGGAAGGATTCGTCAAGCTTATATTCTTTTTGTAGTGCCTGTACTGTAGGCGTCTCGTATATATCATTTATCGCATGAATAGTACTTTCAGTAGTCGGTTCATCTCTTCCACCTCTAATTGTACTGCGTGTTCATCCATCGGGTAGGACTCCCATCTCGGGATTGAGCTTGGTATCGGGCATCCTACCTATATCTTTGAATGGAAAAATAGTATTACTCAACTGCTCTTTTATTCACCTAATAATGGCCACAAAAATCTCTTTTCCTCTGTTTGGTGTTCTCTGAGGGGTATTGGGTAATGATGGAGTGATCATGATAGTTTTTTGGTAAATATTATTTTCTTATTTTAGAGACTAGCAGTATGATTCACTGTTACTGTTATTTCTCCACTTTTTCTCATTATCGTTGCTTTCTGTATTATTCAGTCTTTGGTGAAGTCTTCGAAAACGACTGTAACATTGGGTATAGTCTTTCCATTGCCGAATATTTTATCATAATCTTCAATGATCTTCTCTTTCATGCTATTGAGTATTGTTTCGTAGTGTTCCCACATAAATCATAATACGTATTCGGGTTTCTTTTTATTTTCTTCCTCTTCTTCTAACTTAGTCCTCCGTATGGCTGGATCCGAATCAACAATACCTAATCGATTCAGGCCGTCAGCAATGGCATCTAGTCATACTGAATTAGATACTCATGATGGATCATCATAATCTATACTTGGCATGCCAGGGATCTTTGCTCATTGGATCGCTAGTGTTCCGCTATCTTTCTCTCCATCATACCATACTCTTTGTTTGTCATTGGCATCACCCATACTACGGTAGACTATATCATGTGTCCGATGGAATATTTCAGATACTAGTTCTCCATTACTATTTGTTATAGTCATGGTTTCCGGTAGTATCATTTGTATTTGTATTTTATTGTTTTTATATATTTTGTCTAATTCTTCTATCTCTTGATAAGTGAGTTCTTTTATACCATCAACTATCGATTCTATCGCATCATCTATCATAGGGTCATCTGATCCACATCCTGAAAATGTCACAGCATCCATCATCAAGATCGGCAATAATGCCGCTCTTGTTTTCGGAGCGATACGATCCTCTCGTATACTCTTTATTTTATGTACATTGGTCCTTACCCATTCTTTCATGATATGTTTTTTATATAAAAGCATATATCTTTCCGTCTAAGCTATTTGTTCATCCTGCTTCCATAAGGATTGGTACTGGTGTGTTTTTGAATGTGACAGTGAGATGTTTTGTATTATCATACGATAACGCGGTGACATCACCACTTGCTTGCAGAGCTTTGATATCGTCGATGAGTTGATCGAGGATAGGACCGCCAGCATTTTTAAATCATTTAATACTATCGAATTCACCCTTTGTCCTTAATGTATCTAATCCTGCCATATCGCTAGCGAGTATATTACTTGGTGCTTGTTTACCTGTATTGATCTTCCCGAGCTGGACTGGTGATGATAGTCAGACAGTGAGTTTTGTGGCATCCCATACAGGATAGATTATACTTGCATTATCTTCGAGAGTCGTCTTACTACTTATCCCTGTCGAGAGATCAGGTTTACCATTTGTTTGTTTTTCGTAATAGTCTATCTCAAATTTTCCTGTTCTCTTGTCGAAGGATATTCTTTTGATCATCTTCTGTGCATGGACCGCTTTGAGAGCATCTTTCATATCGGTAAGCTGTCATGTATCATTGAGCGATTTGTATGGTTCGTCACCGAGTAGGAGTGCAAAATCTGCGAGGAAGAAATCTATTTTTAGTTCTGTATCATATTCTTTTATCTCGCCTTTCGTATTCGGATCAAGTCGATTTTTCAGTCCTCCTGCAGCATTGGCAGCTGCTCCGACACTATTTTTTACGAAAATCCCTAATCCTTTGAGTACCTCTATTGCTTCATTATATCCACCTTCTATCGTCCCATCAGGTCATGCTACTCTATTGATGCCAGCGACGACAGTTTGTATAACTGCTTGTAAGTTGATATCGAGATTGTCTTTTAACCGTATATTGAGTCATCATAACGTACTCACCGCTCGTAAATCATTTCGCTTCTCATCTTTGATATTCATAGCTCCATGTCGTACTCGCATGAGTGTCTCTAATGCATCTTTACTGATTTCTTTGGCATCTTCATAGACGATCTCTGCACCTACTTCGAGATCGGCTCCAAGTACCTGAAGTCATTTATGTCCGCTTCATATCACTGCTTTGATATCTTGATATCATGCTTTGATGAATTCTTTGCCATCACTATATCATGTGCTGACTATGTCACGAGCATCATGATAGACGACACCCAATACTTCTCATCCATCAGAGAGAATTTTGTTTACTCCTTTGGAGATGCCATGAGCTACGCTACTTCATTTACCATCCAGATACCCTTTTGTCATTTCCAAGAATCTTCTCATATCCGTTGGTATCGGTATGCCAAGTGAGCCAAGTTGTTTATCGGCAGGTTGGAAATAGACTTCATTGAGTACGCATGATGATCCATCTTCACTAGGATCGAACTTAATCATCCTAAATGTCTCCAGTCCTGCATAGTCACTCTTATTTAATGGTATGATATATGCTACTCATGCTTCGATACCATTAGGACCGAGATCGTTAATTGTCTTTATATCTTCAGGTTTTGGTGCGGTTTTTGGCCGCATCTTGATGCCAATCCTCTCTGCAGCTTTTTCCATTTGAGCTTCAAATGCTGATGCTCTTTTCTTTTCATCTTCATGCCAGAAGCTCTCAGAGGTGAGGTTTCATGCACTATCCTTTGTTCTTAATCCATTTAAGAACTCTGTCAAACCTTCTTTATTTCCATTAGCTGCATTCGCGAAGATGGTCTGATCAAACAGTGATGGTATCCATGACTTCACCGCTAGTGCTGATTGTTTATCATCAAACATAGTAGTTACTTTATCCTCAGGAAGTCACATCATTCATCTCCATCCACTCTCTCGCATACTTCCATGACTAAACTGCAACTGATCTCCGCTTCGATGCCGAGGATCGGTGTCTGCTCAGTGATTCATACCTTGAAGTCTATCGCATTGTCCGATAAGGAGAGCAAGTCATAGTGCACCATTGAGGCCACCATTTACATCACTCGCTCATTCGCTGAAGGTGTGTTGTAAGAGATGGTCAGGAGTCGATGCATTGACATGACCTACTCTGATGATCGATGCAGTTGATCAGTTTGGTGTGTCGACATCTAAGAAGACGCTATTTTTCTGACCAAAAGTATTGATATATAATACCTTATCTAAACCATTAGGATGATTTGCGTACTCGAGTTGTATATCACTTGCTCCGATCTTATTCTCCAAGACGATTTGATTGACCAGAGAAGATAATTTGTCTGATAGTCCCGTGTGTGGGAAGTTCATACTTTTGAGTTGGTCTTTGATACCCAGCTGATCTGCATAGTCTTCGTGCATACGATCCGAGAGGTCTTCATCGAAATACTTTCTAAAGTCTCCCATATATGCTCCTTTCATTTCGTCGGGGAGTTCTGATTCATTGATGATTGATTGACCATCGGCAGTCACGAGATCTTTTCGGAATCGTCTTTGCCGACCGGTTCTTGGTTGCAGAACCTGTGTTGTTTGACTATTGCCTCTGAGCTTATTCATAATTTTACCAAGACAGAAAGCTCACTGGATCATGCTGCCATAACTTCCGAATCTTCGATCGAAGAAAACGACCTGTCCTTGTTTATTCTTCACACCGATCTGATTTTTATGATCTCTATTGTCTGTATAGACGGTACCAAAGAGGTCGATGTAGAAGTCCATACCATAGACCCCGACAACAAAATACTTCTGTCCATTTTCTTCTTTCACATCGAAAGGTATACTTCAACCAAGGATTTCATCACGTACTCCTTCAGGGAGTTTAAGAATCTCATTAGTAAATTTATCTAACTCTGCTGATTTGCCTGCAAAGTATTCTTTGATCTTTTTGCTTTTTGAAAGCTTGTCTTTGAATCCATAAAAGCTGATCATTTCATTACCTATATGGAGAGAATTATCGATTGATCTGAAACGCTCGATAAGTCTAGAGTTTTGCATGCTTGGATTACTAAAACTATTCATTCTACTGAGTCAGAGATTGTCAAGACCATCTGCCACAATATTAATGCCTAGTGTTTTCGCATGTTTGTCTGCTGCTTCAAGTCTCGTTAGAGCGATAATAAAATCCCCTCCTTCCATACCATATTTAGTATTCATATATTCTTTTGCTTTGTCATAGTCGATTCATGTGACTTTCCCTCCAGATGAGATAAGAAGCGGCTGTATCTCTGCAAGTGTCATATCGCAAAACGGTGTGCCCACAAGCATCGTCCCGTTGAGAGCTATCTCCTGCTTTTTTTCAGGAGTGAGGTCTTCCTTCTTGGTATTGATGATTGCATCAGAACTTTCTTTGATACTTGTTGATGTATCATTACTTCATCCTCCAAACAGTCAGCTTCCTCCTCATGATTTCATACTTCCGAGATTACCAAAAATATTCTTTGCTTCAACTCCCATGAGATCAAAGATCTTTTTGGGAGCGAGACCATAGAAGAGAGCAGCTCCACCTCATCGCATTGCTGCTGCTTTCCATTCTTGTTTCCATAACTTTTGGATTGTTTTCCCAATAGTAAATAGTCCTGCTCATGCGACGAGTAGCTTGCCAAGACTTTTTAGCAGTTGTCATCATCTTGGTCAGACGCTTTCGAGGAGTGTACTATCTTGTATCATCTTTTGAAGAGATGTTTTGACATTATCATTGTCGGTGATTCATGCTTTATCTGTCCAGGATTGGCTAATGTTGTTTGCTCATGCTTCCTGTCATGGCTGTTTTTCTCAGGCTTCTCATTGCTGTCATTGACTACCTCATATTCATATGAATGGTTGCCCAGTAAGTACTGCTGATCAGACACTTTTCGCTTTCTCTATTTTTCCTTGAATATCATTAAGCATTGCTAATATATCATCAGGGTTTCTGATATCGGTTTCGAACTTCTCATTTATTAACTTTTTTTCATATCGTTGATTTAAGTCTAGTTTATCTTTCGCTAAAGCTAGTATCTTGTTCATATGTCTCAATATCGGTTTACTCACTTCGTCTCATGCACGATGTTTGATCCTTTTTAATTGCTTTCTTATATCTTTGATCTCTGCTTCCAAGACAGTGAACTGTATTCCTGTATCACTCAGTTTTTCCTTTGTCTTGTTTGATGGAGTAGTATCATCTGCTGGTGTTATGTCAGGTGTAGGAGTATAGCTAGTGTTACTTGTTAGCATTCCGTCTTCTTCTTGGGGATCGTTAGTAGCTTGATACAGGTCAGCCGCTTCTCCTGCTGTCTGAGCATTTTGTAGCGCTTCTGCTGCTGCTTTTTCTACATCGGCTTCAGCTTCCTTCGATCTCGCTTTTGTCTCTCTGAGTTCTCTCTTATATTCCTTTCTCTCTTTTGCAGGAAGGTCCTTGAGAGAATCTGATCGTTTCTTCTCGTCAAAGTCATTAACAGACTTGAGGTCGGCTATAGTTTGATGTGCTAGACTTTCCTTTTCCTCTTTGGATGTCATTGTGTTTGGAGAGATCTAAAATAGATACTACCATCATATATTTTTTGCTTTCAAAAACAAGAATCCCTCCATCGTGATGAGATATTATATTGCTTTACTATATTTATGTGATATAGTATTACTCGATGTTGATTTTGTCTTGGTTTTGTTTGTCTCTGAGGATGCTACAGAAGAAACTCTCGAGATCTCACTCCACTTCTCTCGTTATACCTTCATAGACGATATGTCACTGTGCTAGGATGCCAAATCTGTCAGCAATTTCGTTGACATCCGAGAGGATGTGCGTCGAGAAGAGGATAGTCTTACCTTGTGATTGGAGCTTTTTCATCAGCTTCTTGATGATGATTCTCCCCAAAGGATCGAGAGCATTCATCGGTTCGTCTCGTATGAGAAGTGCTGGATCGCCTATGAGCGATATGATGATGCCTAGTCTTTGTTTCATCCCTTGTGAGTAGGTCGAGACCAGACGATCTCTCGCATACATCAATTCCAACTCATGGAAGAGTTTGTGTCAGATATTCTCTCTTGTTTGTTTGTCTATCCATGTATAGGATGCAAGCGTCATGACATTTTCCCGACCGCTGAGGTGATCAAAATAAGCGACTTTATCAGGAGCGTAGCCTATGCGTTTGCGGATAGTATTGTCTAGTGGATTGTCACCAAAGAATCATATCTGACCCTTATCGATAGTTACTAGTCACATGATAGATTCGAGTGTTGTTGTTTTCCCTGCTCCATTGAGGCCCAAAAAAGCGTATATCTCTCATTGTTTGAGCGAGAGATTCACATCCTGGAGTATCTGTATTCTCTTGTTTCTCCAAAATCATGTAACAAATGATATATATAGTCAGGAGACAGAGAGTATCATGATTAGTATTTTGGTGAGTTAGAACTTTGGAGAGTTGGTTCATATTTCTCGCATTGTGCATTTTTGCATTCGCTTTTGCCTTTCCTGTTTTATGATGGCAGGCCATAGAGCTCGTCATGGATGATCGTATGGAGCTGTTCATTCGTGTTTTGTTCGATACGAAGATTTTGTGTCAGATTGAATTCTTTACATATCTCTGCGAGAAATTCTATCAATGTTGCTTTTTCTAGTGCAGTATTGTCATGCATAGTGGCAGAGAGTTTTTTGAGATAATGGATATAGGTCGATATCGTCAGTATCTGTCCAGGGCTATAGAGTGACTCGTAGAGAGGTAGCATTTGCAGTTCGACTACTTTATCTCGAAAAAATGGTGCAAACATGCCTATCAATACAGGGAAGTTTGTTGTTTGCTTGATGTATCTCATATCACTGCCTTGATGCTTGACAGTGAAGAAGAGATTGTACATAATGGCCAAGAGAGTCTCTGACCTGATACTATTCATCAGATGGAGGAGGAACTTTGCAAACGCATTGTTTTGTTGTTTGCTTTGTGCTATTTGTCCGCCTATTTGTTTACTTTTCTTCGCTTGTTCTGCTACTTGTTCGCGAATAGCCTCTTTGGCAGCATTGTTTTGTTCGCTATTTTCGTTTCATCCGATATTGCTATTGATCGTACTCTCTGATCATCACATTTCCTCTATACTCATGACAATTAGGACAAAAATAAAGAAATGCTATATGTCTATAATGTATCAAAATAGACTTGCAATGCAATGGAAAATTTGTATTATAGCCTACATTGTCAAAAGACAGTTTTTGTGTTTCGCGTATATGTGTGTGAGGTGAGGTGGATGAGTGGTCGAAGTCAGCTCACTGCTAACGAGTCGTACGGGCAACCGTACCGCGGGTTCAAATCCCGCCCTCACCGAATTTAGTGTTATATATGGCTCTGTAGCTCAGCAGGTTAGAGCGCGTCTCTCATAAGGACGAGGTCGGTGGTTCGAGTCTACCCAGCGCCAATTGTTATTACTCTCAACGTCATTATGTATTATATTTTCATAGACACATTGTCATCGGCTGCATGATGTGCTATGTTCCATTCATTTTATTCTTTTGATATCATCTCCTATGGCAAACAAGAAAGCTTCTAAGAAAAAGAAGATAGGTGTCTATAGATGTACTGAGACAGGCGTAACGAATTATGTCGTGAAAGTGACTCCTACGACGCCCAAGCTCGTAAAGAAATACTCACCTAAAGCAAAAAAACATACTGAACACAAACTTTCTGAAAAGACGAAGTAATATTTTTAATTTTTAATTATTATTGTTACATGCTTACTATAAGATTAGCGAGAGTGGGAAGAAGAAATCTCGCCATGTTTAGAGTCGTTCTTACTGAGCACTCAAAACCATCCAAATGTGGATATAAAGAAGTATTGGGTTCATATAATCCGCTTTCTCATACATTGTCCGTTGATTTCGATGCGATAAAAAAATATGTTGCACAAGGTGCGTCATTGTCTGAAAGAGTGGCAAAGCTTGTATACAAAGAAACAAATGACGAGAATTATAAGAAATTCTTCATCACAAGACAATCTGTAAGCAAGACAAAGAATCCTGACAAATATAATGCATAGACCCTTTTTTCACATCATTATAGTATTTTGCATTGATTTTAGATGATCAATCGATAGTATGATGATGTTTTTTATTATCGAAATTTTCATGCCTGATATTATCGTAGGGACGACAAGTCTGCAATCCATCATACAAACAGTGCTCGCTGCTATAGTTATGCTCATTTTCGTTATGGCGATAGTCTCTTTTATTCTTGCTATCTGGGATTTTATCAAATCTGAAGGAGAGGAAGAAGCGAAGAAAAAGTGATGGAATAGAATTAGATTTATGATGATTGGCGTATTATTGACTATAGTACTCTTGTTTCTCCTGCCATTGTGATTGCAGGCTCTCGGTGTGGTAGGCTATGATGCATTCACTGCTCAGGCTATCTTTGCGAGAGTGGGGACGCTGATCACGCAGATACTTTCCATAGGTAATTATGCGAGCAATTTCTATCAAAGCGGTTGAGCATGATTTGATTTTAGTGATGCTGTGACGACACCATCGAGGACTGATTATGCATTGTAGCTTTTTTTATTTATTCGGTATTTATGATCACTATCACATATCCTTGACAGGATGTACAGTCATTATCTTTGGATGCGATATTGTGACAATCACCTTATACACTTCTCTACTTCTATCCCAAAGATAATACACCATGATGTACCAGAGAGGCGATAGATTTTTCTCTGAAGCAAAAGGAACTGCAGATGAGAGATGTACAAGTGATCGGTGTCAGTCAAGATTCGCATACATCGCACTGTTCTTTTCATAGCAAGCATAGTCTCACGATCCCTCTCATCAGTGACCCTGATCATGTATTGCATAATGATATGCGTTTTCGTGTATGGGGAGAGAAATCGATGTATGGTAAGAAGTACATGGGAACGGTCAGAAGTACATTTCTTCTTGATACTCAGTGAGAAGTTCTCAAGGAGTGGCGTGATGTCTCTGTGACAGGACATGCAGATATGGTTCTAGAGTATATACAACACAATATTTGATAGATCACTTGCAATTGTCCTCTGCAATACATACACTGCATATATTATTTTACTTCTTTCGAGATAGTGTTGATGCAATCTTCTCGTCTTCATCATTACCGACAGCGTTTGTATCGTCTTGCACGATACTATATCCAGGATGCATATAAGAAGATCCGTGGTATGGATATGTACGAACAATATTTTGTCATAGCTATCATCGCTATCGCAGTACTGTTGCTAGTGTCGCCATTTATGGTTTTATCTCCGAATGATCCTACGCAATCATCGCGTTTTGTCTTCTTGATTGGTACGATGTCTTTTTTTAAGAGTACATTATTGATCATCGGATCGATGCTTGTGCTGATATTGTGGCATCTCAGTACTGGACTCAAGGCGTATATTATGGAATATCTCTGATTCTCTCAAAATCCTTATATTTTTTCTCTTTTTTGTTTATTGATAGCGACAGCCAGTGTGATGGGGCTCGGAGAAACAGTATCGCTCCTGAGATGATATACGACGATGTTGTCTATGACGACGATGTATTATATTATCCAGATATTGCTTATCATCGCTGTGGGCTATTGTGTCTTCATGCTGATCTATGCGAGACAAGGAGGATTTAGCGGACATGTAGTCGGGTATGCACCCAAACAGAGACCATCTCATCGTGATGAGAATTTGCAGGGACTATTCGATGATAAGTAAACCATAACACTAGAGTAAATAGAGAAGATCGAGTGAATAGAGTATTTGTGCTTTATCGTCTCGCTTTTTTATTGTTATTATCTATATTTATGTTCATTTTATCTATTAAGAATATCCAGATCTCTGCATTGCTGGGTTTTCATGAAGAGGAGAAAGAAAAACCCAATAATTTTTCTATCGATGTGTCTATCGAAATGGCTATACCACAGGCTGCGGTTACTGATAGTATAGAGGATACGCTCGATTATGCAGAGATTTATGCGATGATCCTAGATCAGATGAGTATTCATTGTCATCTGTTGGAGAAGAAGGCATACGATATCGTTCGTAGTCTCTTTGATCGCTTTGCTGCGATACAGGCGGTTACTTTTACGATCAAAAAACAGACACCGTTGACGATGCCTGCCTGTGATTATGCGGGAGTAGAGATGTCGTTGACAAGAGAGGAGGCATATCTTCTATCAAGAGATATTAGTACTGACTCATAATAAAATCTTGTCTTCGATCCAGAGGAGTATTGAATATCGTGCTGGCATTGTCCATAGCACGATTTTTTTGTGCCACTTGTTCGATAGAAAGGATAGTGCGTCACTTCTTCTTCGGGATTGTATTATTGACGACAGCGTCCAGATCGATCAGGAGATGTCCTAGTGAGAGACCGAGTTTCGCCATAGTGAGAGGATCAGATTGTCTGAGCGTCGTCATAGCTGTCGCTATCTCTTGTTGTTGTTCGCTGATGGTTTTGTTTCTGACACGATCGTAGATCTTATTGATGATGACGGGATTGTTGCCGATAGGGATGCCATCATAGCTCTCGAGTACACGTCTAAGCATCGATGCGTACTGTGCTCTCGTCAGGGAGCTTTGTTTCTTGTCTATGGTCTCTGACCATACCTTCTCCCAGAGTGCAGTATTGTCATCATGCATGAGGAGGAGGGCAGTTATCGTATCATGGACTTCTTTGGGTGTGATGTTCTTCTTTCGGTCGATAGTGAGTGTCTTCTTTGTCTTGGTATGCTTGATGTGGTCTCGTAAGTCTAGCTTCGTAGACCATCCGAGTCGGTAGCGTTGTGTGCTCGAGAACCTTGCTCCTTTATAGCTATAGCCATCTGATCGACTAGTCGGGAGATCATTATATCCATGGATAGTATGCATAAATGTATAGATACTCTGGATAAATTCCGCACGAGTCAGTTTTTTTCTCATATCGAGTGTTGGTGATCTCGTTCCTGTTGGTATGAGTATGCCAAGATTGGTCATCGTCTGGATGTCGATGAGATTGTAGCGAGATGATTGCGGCCGGATCAGCGAACGGTATGCAGGCACGATAGTGTCTGTATATGATCTGACAAGATCGGCTAGTGTACGAGGTCATTGGTTGATCCAGTTTACATTTGCAGTTAGATAACTTATCCTATCACCAAACTTTAATGCAAAGACGAAACTACCATTGCTAGTAAAGGATCTCGAGTTATTGCCGTTATTATTATAGATTACTGTACCGTCACTTATTGATGGCACTATATTTGATAAGTATGCTGTTACAGGACCATTTGTTAATGATGTCGTGGAGTATGTGATAGTCGCTGTTGGTCATCATCACCTCGATGATGAACATTGATTGCTACTTCCCATGCTTGTACGACAATTTCGTGTCCAGCCATAGCTTGTAGTGACAAAGTTTGTGGCTTCTCATACACGACAGATTCATTGATTATCACTATCTAGACTTGTTGCTCCATGAGGAAACTCATTACATACGCCTCTGGTATTACTCCCTGTCTGATATGCCTCACAGCTTACTGTACTATTGACTCATGAGCCGTATCATTCGCATTGCCACGACCGTTTCTGATCTAGATAGGACCATGTGATGATAGATGGTGTACCTCATGCACAGAGATTGTACGACGGTCTATCTTCGAAATAATCGTGATGAGCAGTGCCACATGCACCCATATAGGTGTTGCACGATGTATGGATAAATGATCATGAGAGAGTCCCATCATCACATGTTCTTACCTGACTCTGACATAATGTACCATCAGGCGTATCGTAGGTATTGTAAGTGGTGATAGAGTCGTCATCTGGAATGATGATATTGCCAATAGAGCAACTACGAGGTAAGCGCTTGCTACAGGTACTATACTTATACTGATTGGTATCGAGTAATGTGCCTGTAAGGTTTTCGAGAGATGTATTAAGATCATAAACTTGCCCATCAACACAATATGCCATAGTCGTATTTGCTCCAGTTATATTGATAAATGATCATGTATAAAGTGATCATGTATGTTGTATGGCTGGTATATCACAATCTGCTGAATCATCAACGATATTATTTTCGTAGGCAGTCGTGAGATAGCTATCTATATTGTGGCCAGTAACTGTGAAGTATTCTAAATACCATAATGCATGTCATACAAATGTCGGAATAAATACTGAAAAGAAACCGCTTGTTGTATGTTGAATAACTTTCTGCTGACCGAAGGGCGTCCCGATGACACAATTGGCAGGAGCTTGCACTGTGCATGATAGATAAGGATATGCAGAGTAGTGTTGTGATCAGAGGTTGTTGCCATTTAGTCAGTCTAATGTCCCATTACTTAGACATTGAAATGCTTCATATCCTGTGAGAACATCAGTACAGAGTGATCAGGATGCATAGGAGACATTCGTATATTTGTAGCCTGTCGCTATCTGACCGCTACTCATAGATAGCCCATTGAAAAAACATGTGTTGCTTGCTTGTGCCATACCGATATAGCATCACATGATGACGGCAATTGTCAGAAAAAATGTTTTGTATGACATTAGAATGTGGACCAGAAGTTAAAGAAGTCTGATTGATAGGTGTTGCTAGTATTGTTGGTAGGAAGATTTGGGGATGTGTAAGACATCAGTAGGCTATCCAGTGCTGTATCTATATCAATCACTTGTACCTGTCTCCTCTCTACTGTATCGCCAAGTGCTATGGCTCTTAGGTCTTCGAGCAGTATCGTTGGGTTGATTCATAGCCTATAGAGTGATGTGCGAGGTGTTTTCTGTATCTTTTGTAGTAACTTGCTCACAGCTATTCTTCTTGTCGCTGCTGTCGATCAGATGAGTTTTTCATTGAGTTCCTGCATAAATACATGATGATTGCCGAGTGCGACTCACTGATATTGTGAGAGAACGGTGCCTATCGCGTATGCTGCTTGAGCCTTCGTCAGAGATCATTTTCCTTTGATGAGATTGCGTGTATCTGTCTTGTTGCCTATGATACGAAGTGCCTGCCGGAGTATAGTATTTGCTTCTGTGGCGGTGATGGGTTTGCTCATATCTGCTTGTCGTTTATTATTTTTTTTCGTCACAGGGATAGAGGCAAGCAATCATCGTACATCAGCTTCGTTGCGTGTTGTATTTGACTGTCATCAGACAAACAACGCTTGCATATAGTCAGGAGAGAGGCTGTTGACGAGAGTGCCCGAATACGATGTGGTCATCCTGATCATTCTCCCTACCGCTACGAGAAATTCTCCACGAGAGATGTTTTTTCTTGGATAGAAGTACCGATTCCCGTTTTTCGATTTTGTTGTTTTGAGGATACAATTATTTATCATGGTGTGGATATGATAATTATATTCTTGTGATCTGGTGTCGATCGGTGGAGGAGTCCTCTGATCACAGAGGACCGCCATATAGCCACTTACTATTCACTGTACGATAGGCTTATCGATGTTGTCAACTTTCGCTAGTACTGCACCTGTATTGCCAGCGGCATCACGAAGGAGGAATGTAAACTCACCATTGTGTGTGAAGTTATAACTAATGCGACCACTGTTGTTGATAATCGTGGTTCATGAGTTTGTGAAGTTTGTTAGTGTGGCGACGACATTGCCGTTGATTCATGTCATGGTATTTGAATATACAACTGTCGCAGATGGTACTGTTCTACTGATTCGTCCTACCGTTGCTGTCAGATTAGTCCTATTTCATGCTATATCTCTGATGGTAAAGACGAATGAACCATTGCCGGTAAATGTATATCCTGACGCACCGCCATTATTGACGATAGTGATCGCTTCGCTCGGGTTGGTGATCGTCGCAGTGACATTGTTGCGAGTAGGTGAGGTGATGTTGTATTGGATATTTGCTGTCGGTGCTATAGTGTCTATATTATTGACGACAGCAGATACTCTACCTGTCAATCCAGCTTGATCGACAAGTATAAATTCTCCTGTTGCATTACCAGTAAATGTGACGGTAAAAAGATAGGGATGTATGCTACTGTTTTGGACACAGGTTCATGCAGTGAGACATGCACCTGTAAATGTCACGATTGGTACATAGGGGCGATTGAAATTTGTCAGTGAGACAGCGACGCTACCTGATGTGGGTGTCGATGGAGTCAGGACAAGTGTTGCTGTTGGTAGATTGTTTTGTATGGTATCAACTACGGCAAGTGCCTGACCCGTATTGCCAGCTCGATCATGATAACGGAAGATAAAGTGACCATTTTGCGTAAAGAGTCTGTATCGTTGATTGACTGGTGTATCAAACGATATGTAAGTCGGATCAAATCATGTGAGAAATGAGGTCACTGATGTGATGACATTGCTCGTCGTGTGTGGTGTATATCATACGGTGAGTTGTGGTAGTCTCACCTTGGCATGACAACCAGGCGAATCGGTACCGAGGCTATGGGTTGCTTTACAAGTTCGTGACCATCTACGATTTAGCGTATCTTGGGTCGGTATCAGAGGATCGGGTATGCCACTCTCACAGAGACCTGCTTGGAGGACATCATTGGGTACTGCATATCCTGTCGGATCGATTTGTGTCTGTCGTTTACACTGTCCATTCGCGATCCTCGGTGCTCTACAGATGGCTGTCCTCCCATTATAGAAGTCTAGTACATTCAGTACACAGCTGAGATTGGTACAGCTACTATTGTTGAATGTTTGTATATTGGTGGTGTTGGTCGTACATATCCATCATCGTTCATTATTACTCATCTTCACTGCTGATGCGATGCCTGTCGTACAGACACCTTGCGTAGGATGTGAGACATGCGGTTGTTGTGTTGCTCGTCCACACATAAATTGCGTGCTTTTGATCGCTTCACAGTTTTGTACACCACATCTTCGTCTCCATCTATCGGACATAGCAGTAAAGGATGATACATAGCCTCCATTGCTACAGAGATTGTTGCTGAGGAGATCAGCAGTGCTATCAAACCCTACTGTACTATTGATTGGAAGATTACTAATCGTCGCATTACATGTATCTCCCATAAGCGTGCCTGTATTAATGAGAGCCACATTGCCACAACTACTACTTGTTGTGTTGTTGTTTGTACATGTCCATGATGCTATACCTGTCGATGAGAGAGACCATGTATTGAGTGTCCCATAGATACATGCATTGGATCAGACGAAGTTGTTGAGATGATAGAATGGATAGGTTCAGGTCGGTGACTGTATGAGTGATGCATTACACATAGGGCTAAAGTTATTATTGCCACTGAGCCATGATGTACACTGTGCAGGTGTGCCGGCACCTCAGCCGTTACATTGTCGTGATCGGAGATGTGTATCATTGTCAAACGAGACCACGCTAGCGACATAGCCAGGGCTACAGAGGTTGTTGCTAGGGGCAGTAGTATTACCTGTATTGGCTGCGATACCACATCTAGCATCGAAGTAGCGTGTCGCAGAACATAATTCATACGCTCATGTTGATGATGTATTACATGACCGCGATCGTCAGAGACTATTTTCTGCAAATACTATTGGCTGGACGGGGTCTCATTGATTATCTTTACATAACCCTCCAAGGAATCTATTATTCATATTTGAATAAAACTGTCACGGAAGATTTTGTGTACTCGCAAAACTTTCACCATGAGCGAGTCAGCATGATGATATAGTACCTGTATGTGTATAAGAACTCGTTGCCGCATTACAGGCTGTATCTACTCCTCCATTTATTCATTTACATCATCGTATTACTCCTGTACTAGTAAAAACGGTAAAGTATACGCCGGCTAGTTCTCATTGGAGACAATATGCATTAGGATCAGTATCATAAGGACTATAACTTGTGAGCGTCTGTCCATCCATCGTCCCACACACACCATTGATAGGGGTGATCGCTTGACCAGTCAGTATGTCAGATGATAGTATAGCTATTCCTATGACCAGTACTACTGTCAGGGATCCGATGAGATAGCTCTGTATATGCTTGCGAATAGTCATGATCATAGATGAGAACAGAATAAAGGTATAGGACTATAATCACTATAATGATAACTATTTCTCTCTGACTCACAAAAAAGATCCCCCTCAGGAGACCTTTCTGTATTGACTCTGTAGATAGTTATGGTACTATATGTTCACTACTGCTTCATTGCAGTATTGATCAGCTTTTGTTCCATATATTTGCTCTGATAGTATCTCATGCATTGAGATCAGCAGGGATAGATGCATATTGACATGGACATTGGAGACATTCACCGATAGCGATGATATTGTTAGTATTGTCTGCATTGCATATATTATCTGATCCTAACTCAGGACAGCCATCATCATCTTTATATCCATTATATATCTCTGCTATAGTCACGCATTGATCACGATCATCGGGGATCTGATCTCCATCTTGGTCAGATATTTTTTTATCATTGTCTCATCGTGCTATGCCAGGGAGTTTGTTGCTACATAGATCACCGATAAAGTCTTTGTTAGTGTCCTTCTGATCTGTATTGATCGTAAAGGGACAGTTGTCGAGCTGACATGAACCACGGAAATGATCACGATAGCGAATAGGCTCTGCATTGGTCGTCGTGATGCTACATCAGGGGAGATTGTGTGTGATCACACCGATAGCATTCTTTACACCATCGCCATCGATATCGTCATCACAGGTGTCATCTATACCATCTCTATCCATATCACAGACCGCTTTGCTACCACGACGATGGCGTTCGAGACAGGAGAGTGTACGAGTATCGTCGATGATAAATGTTCATTGCGTAGCGGTAGTCTGACACTGTCACAGCGTATGTATGAGTCATGGATATACGATGCCATGGGTGGTATAGACTGTCGTGTCTGACACTCATGTCATGGACTGCATCCCATCGAAGAAGAAATGACGAATGATAGTATTGTCGGTATAGCCTGTCATATCGGTCAGTCGTGAGATAGCTGTATGCTGTATGCCTCTCAGCGGATCTGCATAGAGTCAGAGGATTTTTTCATGTGCGTCTGTTTTCTCGGCACTCTCTATCTCGTCTGTGATGAGTACTGTATGACTTTCTTGGACTGATTGGCCGTCAGTAAAACGTATAGTCTGACGGATGACATAGGATCCAGGATCGCTATAGCGATGTGTGTTGGTCAGTGAACGAGATGTCTGTGTTTGTCAGTCTCATCGATTGATTTGTATGTCGTTTATCCTGCCTGTATTGACGCTCATACGAGATGCGATAGCTTTCTCAGTAGATAGTATGTTTCTATACGGTAGTGTTTGTCCGTGCTGTATCGTAGTATTGGTCACGATCATTTGCTGCTCGGCGACAGCGGTCGTGATATCTCATTCTTTCACTATCGCAGTGAGGGTATAGAGACCTTGTCTACGGATCAGGAAGTTTGTCGTTGCATCTCTAGCAGATTGCTTTTCTTGTGTCTCTGGTCAGCTCAGCTTCCAGAGGATATCTGATCAGGGGCCTGATAGAGCGATGCTAGACTGTATGAGAGCAGGGAGATATGATTTGCTGATAGTCGTCTGTATACTCGCTGTGGCACGAGGTCTGTATTCATCTATGATAACAGATGCTGATGCATAGATGCGTGGATCTTGTGTCGAGGAGACATGGATACTATACTGTCATCATGATCATACTCTCTGACGTATAAAGGGTCAGGATGTTTGTTTCTTCTCTCATCATCATGCTATAGACCATTGCAAATCTTGTTTGTCTCATGCATAGATCGCTTCGGCGACGAGTTGGCGATCATGACCTGTACCTAGGACACGAGATCTCACAAATAGTGATGATAGTGCACTCATATCACAGACGTCTCATTGTCGATCTGTATCACTATCAGATTGCTTGGCATTAGCGATAAAGAGACAGTTATCAGTATTTTGTGTCCATAATGTAGTGTTTATATTGCCCCGAGCATCGACGATGCCTAGAGGATTTTGTATGCCATCACCATCGATATCGTCATCACAGACATCACCAGCAGTATCTCTATCATGATTTGCCTGATTGGGATTGTATGTGTTGGGGCAGTTGTCTCTCTTGTTCGTCACACCATCGCAGTCATAGTCGAGATCAAATGTACATGCTATACGAGGGAAAACCTTGCCCAAGATGTCGATAGCATAAGCAGGATCGACAGGCTGATGGATAGTCGAGCTGATCGATGTATCTGCTATGAGTCATTCACGTAGTGCGACATTCATCTCAGCGACAGGTCGATATCATGCCTTGAGCGTCCCGAATACTTGCATATCACATGCATCGAGATTGAACATACAATACTTCATCAAGACATCAAACTGCTCAGTCGATTGTAACGAACAAGTATCTGTCTGACATGATGCGACTGCTGAGCTTAGCGTATCGCTGTCTTTGCTCGTGAGCATGAGTCTCGCATAGTCATCAGTCTCTAGTCATGTATATCGATCTGTGATACGACTCCAGTCAGCACTATAGTCTTTGTAGATATAGTTCTTGAGTATATTGATGATAGTCTGAAAAAACTCACCCTTAGTGACTGATCTTGATCAACAAAAATCTCCAGGACAGGTAGGCGATGTCAGGATAGGGAATCCATTCATATAATTATTGTCCGCTACACTTGCCACACAATAATAATATGACTGTCACTGATAGATTCATTTTCTATATCATATATCACGAAAGTCTTCGCCAGGGATGGTGATAAACTGTGTCCAGAAATTATTGGTGTATTTTGTAAGTATCGCGGGAGAGGGATTGATACAGTCTGTACATTCGACAGCATTGAGTAGTCTAGTCAGATCATAACGAGACAGACTATCTTGCTGGGCAAGATAGTCAAGTGATATGCCTGCAGCATCGCTTGCTTCTTCGAGTGATTGTCTCGTTTGTGCTGTCACTATCGGCATAGTCAAAATACACAAACTCATGATTGTGTAGAGTACTACTTTTATGATCTGCATATATCTGTGAGTCATTGTCTATGTTATACTTTTTCTCTTATCCTATGCAAGCTATTGTCTCGTTGATGAAAAAAATCCTCTTCACTTTGTGAAGAGGATTGATATAATGTTTTACTAGTATGATGCACTTGTTTTATTGTACCTGTTTGACTGCTGCGATAAATGCATCAGCTGGATAAGCACCAGCGAGAGCGACATATTTACCTGTTTTGACATTGAGGACAATATTTCCTGGAGTACCTGTCTGCCCCATCTTTTGTGCTTCTTGTCGATTTGCTTGATATACTGCTAGTGTATCTACATCAGCGACACAGCTATCAAATGTACTCTGATTGATGCCAAGATCACTTACAAATCATGCGATCTTATCCATAGCTACAGGGGTATCGAGTGTCGATGCTCAGAGGATCTTGTCATAGAGGGCAACATATCCTTCTACTCCAGCGAGTTTACCAGCACAGATGATAGCGAGAGATTTTGCTTGGGTGTTTGTGTGATTGACTCACTGGACGACTTTGACAATATGTCCTATCATATTTGGATATGCCTCCATAGTTTTTGCGATTGTTCATTCATTGTGATGTCTGATACAATATGGGCATTCAGGATCAGTATATTCTATGATCATGACGTCGGCATCTTTATTGCCATCAATATAGGCACCTGCGACAATCGCCTTTCTCTCTGCTTCGCCGAGAGTAGATGCCGTATTTGTATCTGTCGGTGTAGGAGTAGCTGTTGCTCATTGTTGTCCCATTTGTTGGAGAGCGGTTGCGATTCATTGTTGTTGTTGTGCTTTGAACGCATCACTGCTATAGATGCCTTGGAGACTATTTCGGTTCTCCATACCTCATACTTTGAGAGATTCTACTGCTACGAGAGCTTCGTACGGTGATTGTCTAAAAAAGCCAACTACTCCTAGGATAAGACTAAGTGTAGAGACAATGAGCGTTGCGATAACGAGATTGTTATGCATGTGTGCTTTTTTATCGTCATGGAAAAGAGACATACGAGAATAATATAAAGAATAAAAATATAATAGATGCTTGGGGACTGTAATTACATGTCTCCTCTTCATTCGGCATTATCGAGAAGCGGCACTACTGTGTCTGTATTTTCTTCTCATGATATATCTCATTCTGGCATGAGATTAGATGCTGATGTGTTTTGT
>CAZBFX010000003.1:0-6609 GCA_964491325.1 uncultured Candidatus Peribacteria bacterium | reverse complement strand
TTCTTCTCATGATATATCTCATTCTGGCATGAGATTAGATGCTGATGTGTTTTGTGTCTGTTGCATAATCATCGCATCGATACCTTGTGTTGCATATTGTTTATAGCTATCAGTTTGCATCATTGTGTAAATCTTTTCGTAGTTTTCTTGTCATCACATCTTGAGGATCTCGAGAGAGTTGTTTGTCGAATGAGCATACCACACAGATGCAAGATTTGCCACAAGAAGGAGTATGATCACAACTCATCGTACTGTATGTGGATTGCGACAGCAGGATGTGGTCGCACAAGATGGCATACATGCTGTATCGCAACATTCGCTCGTGTCAGATAGTACTTTCTTTTTGGGTGCTTTTGTTGTCTTGATGACAGATGAATCTTTGCTAACTACCATAATACATAAGGATGAGAAGATAAAAAGGGCGTAGGAGACGCAATAGTAACTTCTTTATAGTAATCAATGTTCGTCTATTTGCAAGCTCTCTTCGAGAGATATACTATACTTTATTTCTTTTATTGATATAGCCATTGACATAGTTATCTTCATTTATGAGTTTTTCTCTGCCATGAGTGATCATAGTAGTATCCCAAAAGGAATAAAGAATAGATAATTAACCATACTATCGATAAATATATCTAAAAACCATCCAACACAGAGAAGACTAATAAGTCCTATAGTCATTATGAGTAAATACTTTTGTACTGTCTCTTTGGTGGTGATATGTATTGTTGTTTTCATGGTGATGTATCGTATATGACGGAATATCCATATCCATAATCATAGCCACAAGAGTATTCATGGTAATCATAAGTTTACCCATATCTGTAGATAGATATTCTCGACGAGAGCGAGATTATTTTTGCTATTGTTCGCATAGTCGGGATGGTAGTGTCTCGCTGGTCATACATATCATGGACCATATCCGACGAGAGGATTATGCTCCAATAGTGCATACGATTCATACAAAGAGCTCATACGCTCGCCATTGGATGTGTTTTTCCATGTATTCATAATAAGAACGATACTCCCCGAAAGCGATATGATGATTATCATAGTTACTATCCATTTCGAGAGATGGTGACGTATCTTGTCTCGCATGATAGTTCATCATTCTATGATAGGTATACTACTCACAATAATAGCCTGTATCGTCACAGCTAGGACGGCACTTCTCGATAATGTCGCAATGATACAAGCTAGATACCCTACACATGCAGTGATGAGATAGCTCTTTCTTACATGATGGCTTCGTAGATAGTAGAGCCATCCTCCACCAAAGAGTATGAGAAAAAATCATAAAGTATTCGGTCCGACAAAAAGTCAGCTCAACCTCGGTATGCCTCATGGTCCTGTGATATAATACATCGGTGGATGTGATCGTGGTGCGAAATCTCCAGGCAGACCATATCATCCATAGTGTATGAATAATTCTGGTCGAAGTATTTTACATCATTGTCGTATGATTCAGGCGATGATCATCCATGGTAATAGTTTCCACAGCCATTGAAAAAATAAAGCGATAGAGTGATGTCACTTTTCACTCTGTCCTATGCAGTGTCATCGTCGAAGTCATAGTAAGAGCAAGATAATGTATGATAGATCAAACTTTATGCCTGCGAGAAAATGCAACAATGATGTCTCATAGATATACCCACTGATCGCTGACCACAGTAGTAGTCATACTATCACTATAAGCATGAACCTATATTGCTGGAGAAATGATGCTAGATGTTTCTTATACATGAATAATGTAATACATCATAGTAGTAGCATGATCCCATCTCTCATGCTACTCATGATAATCGATGATGAGAGAAGTCATCGTCCATTGACGATCTGTGTCTGTATGACGAAGAAAAGCAGTATAATCACGGTGGCATATTTTCATAACTGTAGTCGTGGTACGGTATATGATCTATTATCACGATGTACAAAATGGAGCATATCTTTTTCTGTCAGTGGTTGCGATCGCTGATGGAGGAAGAGTCAGAGCAGCATCATAAATGGATACATGCTCGATGAGTCGGTAAGCGGGTGTAGTGCCATGCCACCGACACCCAAAGCACATAGTGCGATATACGGTCATGCTCTGATAAGACTATCTTCATCTATGATAGATTTGCCACGTCGTCATGACCACCGCCAGCGACCAGATAACAATCCTAGAAGTATATAGATAGTAAGCCATGATACAAATCATAGTATACCATATTCTACCCATACTTGCATATATTGATTTTCGGTATTGAAAGCTATGGATACATCATCATTGTGGTATGATGCAGGTCAGACACTTGCCGCCCCCATTCACCAGAGTCGATTATTTTTGATATATGTGATTCATTCATTGAGAAATTTCTCATGTCACTGATCAGATCGTTTTCTGATAAATATATCTGTCTGATCGGTGATGATACTATATCATACGAGTCATCATAGTCCTATGATCGAACCTATGATGATCGGGATGATATGGCGTCTGTAAACGATAGCAGCGATGAGTAAGAGCTGTATGATCCACATGATCCATGTCGCTCTCGAAAATGTGGATATAGTCGTGAATCCATACAGTACTCGTCGATACCGTACATGAGAGAATTTCTGTTTATATAGGACTTTCACATAGAATAACGGAAAGAGGCAGATCATATAAAACCCAAGACTCAATGGTCAGCTAAATGGTCACTGATTGCGAACAAATCCGTCATAAAAGTTCGTTAACCATAGGGATGGAGGAGGAGTATTGGCAGTTCGCTCTATACTGACGCCTGGCTGTGCATAACCTATCCGATCCAGTATGTTTGGAAACGTATGGAGTAGTGCATATCGACATACAGAGAATATGATGACATACTTTACGATAGTGATGATATAGTCTATGGTATCGCTACGATCTTTCTCGGTCATCAATGATGATGCCAATCATCATACTATCAGGATAATGATAGGAAAATAATTAAACTTCGCTGACAGTGCAAATGTCATGATAGATTGCTGATGGATGCCTATACTAATAATGAACGATATCACTATGCTGATGATCGTGATCATAGTGATGATACTCAACCATCTATGTGTACGTATATATGTTTTCCAGGATTGTGTCGTATATATCTGATAGATGCTTCGTAGTCATAATCCTATGATGAGTAGCTCTTTTCGCATCCAAATGATACTATAGATGCCCGTATCCGGGACATGGATGATATATGTCACGAAGGTATGGAGCATAAACTGACATACGAGTCCGACAAAAAAAAACTTTATACATGAAACCACTGTGAGTGATTTGAAGAAATTAATGATCGCATTGTACATATCCATCTATGCGGTAGTAATAAAAAAGCTTAATCTCTGACATGTCCATGGTCTAGATAGATCACTTTATCGGCAAACTGGAGCAGGTCTTCATCGTGTTCGATCATGAGTATGGTGTCACCTTTGTCGAGGAATTTCTTGATCACATAGAGGAGTTTCTGGATATCTTCAGGATGGAGTCAGACGGTGGGTTCATCGAGAAAATAGACAGTGTGTCATTTATATGATTTAAGGAAGTGCTTGATAAGTTTTAGTCTCTGGGATTCTCCTCCTGACAACATCTGTGCAGGTTGTCCTAGTTTGAGATATCAGAGTCCTATATCCATCATCAGACTGAGCGGTTCGTGAATATGGCCGATATCTTCAAAGAAAACATAGGCATCTTTGATATACATATTCAGTACTTCAGAGATAGATTTTCATCTTCGTTTGATATTATTGATCTCTGGTTTGTATCTCGTGCCTTTACATAGCTCACAGGGGATATAGGTGTCAGGGAGAAATTGTAACTCTACTTTTTTATATCCATAACCATCACATGCAGGACAGCATCATTTGCTACTATTGAATGAGAAATGCCCAGATGTGAATCAGAGGTATTTGGCATCATTAGTCCCTGCAAAGAGTGTTCTCATGTCATCGAAGAGGCCGACAAATGTGGCTGGACAGCTTCTCGGCGTCTTTCCAATACTGGTCTGATCGATATAGAGTGTGTTGTCTATATGCTCATATCATTTGATCGTCTCTACGCCGATATCTGCATAGAATGCCTGGAGAGCGATATTTTCATAGTGGAGGTAGTCTTCTTTTTTCATCACGGGAGCAGAGATGATCTCTTGTCGAGTGAGTCATTGCTTGAGTAAAGCGAGTCTGATATATGATTGGATAAATTTCTCTTTCTCATTGAGAAACTTATAGAGTGTCGTATACATGAGTGTGGTCTTGCCTGCTCATGATGGTCAGGTCACTATAGTAAATGCCCCCAGCGGTATAGAGACATCGATATGTTTGAGATTATACTTGTGTGCTTTCTTGATCTCCACAGACATTTTACTCTTTCTATGCTCAAATTCTATGGCAACTTTTTTCGTGCCATTGATATACTGTGATGTGAGTGAGTCTTGGATGATAAAATCATCATAGGAACCATTGAAGATCACATGACCTCCAAAATCTCCCGCTCATGGACCGATCTCGACAACTCGATCTGATGCTCTGATAAATGCTTCATTATGTTCTACGACGATGATAGTATTGCCCATATGCTGGAGATACTTGATCGCATGGATGACTTTCGCTATCTCACGACTATCGAGTCCGATCGTCGGTTCGTCGAGTACATAGATGATACCAGTGAGCTTATTTCCTAGTTGTTTGGTGAGTCTGAGTCTCTGGATCTCTCATCCAGATAATGTCCCCACCTGTCTATGGAGACTCAGATAGCCGAGTCAGAGATCATTGATTGTCTTCGCTCTATCGAGGAGGGGATGCATGATCCTCTGTAGGAGGATGGGAGACTGGTCACTATGCTCTTGATAGAGTGTGAGTATCTCGATGAGCATCTGCAGTGGCATGTGTTGTATCTCGGCGATATTTATTTTGGTCTGATCGTCATCATTGTCGTCGACGACTTTCTCATGATGATGATGTGTGAGGAGATATGCTTGCATATCAGAGGATATCTTCTGGGTCGGTATCGTGAGGAATACATGCAGTGATTCTTTGCGAAGCTTGGCTCCGTGACAATCGGGACATGGCTCCATACTGAGCATCGCTTGGAAATCGATCGTGAGCATTCCTTTGTGATATTGCTCTTTGAGTATATCATCGAGTCCGTGATAATGGATGCTACTAAACTTATTGCCTGACTGGACTCTGATGAGCTCTTCATCACCATCGAGGACGACGACACGAAATCGCTCAGGCAGATCTTTCCATGTCCTTCCGATATCCATACTATATTTCTGAGCAAGTTTCTTGAGGATGCTCTGCCCATAGTTGCTGTCTCTCCACGGGAGAATAGCTCTCAGATAGTTACTCTCGGGATCGAGGATCTTCTCTCTGTCTACCTGGAGTATCTCACCGATACCACTACAGCATGGACATGCTCATTCTGCACGATTGGGGGAGAAGTGTCTCGGGGTGAAATCAGGATAACTGATATTGTTGACGGGATCGTAGTTTTTGTCGGTAAACCGTTCGATGCTTGGAGAGTTGGGATTTTGGAGTTTTGGTGATTTGGCGGTTTTGTTTACTTTTTTTGACTCTCATTCGTTGTGGGTAGTCTCTACTCGGACGCCGAATTTTTTCACTTCTGCGAGGATCTTGATAATATCTTCTTTGAGTCTTCAGGATTTGACATCATCGACAGTCACACGATCGAAGATGCCGTAGATATTGACAGGGAAGTAATCTTTGGGTATGCTTGGAGCTTCGAGATAGAAGTATTCGACAGGTTCTTTATTATTACTACCTGCCACTAGGTATCTTGTAAATCATTTCTCTTTTTCTACTTTGTTGCGGTTTTTCTTTACGAAAGTGTCGAGTTCTTTCGCTTCATCACAGACATGGAGCTCTTGCAAGAGAAATATCTTCTGACCATCGTAGGATGTCATAATAGTCTCCATGATGGTATCGATGTTTTGTGTCTGGATACGTTTACCTGAGCCGTAGGAGTAGATGGCACCGACTTTCGCATAGAGGAGTCTGAGATAGTCATCGATCTCGGTCAGTGTCCCGACAGAGGATCTACTATTGCCAATATGTTTGTTTTGTTCTATAGCGATAGCGGGGGAGAGTCATGATGAGTACTCGATCTCGGGTCTGGATCCGAGTTGGAAAAACTGCCTCAGATACGAAGAAAGTGACTCGATATAACGAAACTGTCATTCTTTGTAGATCGTATGGAAAGCAAGTGATGATTTACCTGATCCTGATACACCAGTGATCGTGATGAGCTTATTTTTTGGTAATGTGATATCGATGTTTTGGAGATTGTGTGTCGTGACTCATTGGAGGACGATCTCATGATCGAATGATTGGAGAGTTGGCGATTTGGCGATTTGGCGATTTGGGGAGTTAGTATCTTGCCTGTCGGCAGACAGGTTTTGGAGTTTTGGTGATTTGGTGTTTATTTTTTTAGTTTTTGGATCTTTGTCCTGAAGGCTGTCGGAATGAGATTTTGTCCTGATAGCTGTCGGAGTAGATTTTTTTGTTATCGTTTTTTCTTTACTTGCTATCGTTGTTTGTTTTTTGGTCGGCATAGGAGAAGTCCATGATAAAACGAATTGT
>CAZBFX010000002.1:0-37545 GCA_964491325.1 uncultured Candidatus Peribacteria bacterium | reverse complement strand
TTTCTGACTCTCGGTCAAGTGCAAGCAACATCTGCACACTACTACGCAAAGATATTTTCCTCAATGAAACATCTAAAACTAGCAGTCACGAAGAAAATATATAAAATGGACCAAATACTCTCTTCTCTCGCAACCCTATCTTCCCTATTTACCCTATTTTCTTTTTCTTATCATGTCAAACACAAACCAAAACACAACTATCACGAGCGAACAATTCGCTCAGATCAAGAAAAGCATCCTCGCTGTCAGTACGATGATCGAATCAATGGAATCTGACCTCGCTCATGCGAAGAAGATGCTCCAGCATCTCGCCACTGCTGATGAGATAGCTCTAGATATCGATGCATTGTCACAGCAGACGGCCAAGATGACTCGTACCGAATGAATGAAAAGCTATCTCGATGATGAAAATATGCAGATCATCGAAGGCGTCTTCGATGGCTACTTCATGACAGGTTCTGATCAGAAAAAATATCCCGTCCCCCTCAACTATGCCTCGAAGTCGAAGCTTGTCCCTGGTGATAAGCTCAAGCTCAGGATCAGTCCTGATGGTAAACTCATCTACAAACTCATCATGCCGACTGACCGTACCCATATCAGAGCCGTCTTGAGTATCGATAGCGATGATGAGACGAAATATGTCGCACTCACTCCTGAGTGACAGTCCTATCAACTCAATCAAGCTGCTGTGACCTACTACAAAGGTCGTCCTGGCGACGAGATCTATATCCTCACCAGTAAAGAGTGAGGTAGCTATGCTGCGATAGAAGCGGTTATTAAGAAGTAATATTATTTGTCTTATGAAAAAGCCTCAGCAATTACTGAGGTTTTTTGATGCCTAGAATAACTTAGGCCTCAAAGCTTGCATTAATTTAAAAAATAAATATCATAGTAATACACTTTATATATAAAAGATTTCTCTATGAAAAAACATATAGGCTGTATTGATACTGGCGTCGGGAGAGAATGAGACCTTCCTTTCGATAACTATCGATACGGCATAAATGAATCTATACTAAATCTATTAGTATCTAAAGAGAAAAAGTATCGCCCTTCAGAGATCGCAAAGATTTGTAACAGATCATTATCTTCCAAGAGTATAGATCATCACGATGAAGATTTTCGTAATATATGAGTATCAAATACTAGATGAGTATTACTAAACTTAGATGTACTCCAATGTCTACAGGCAAGCGAAACAGAAATACAGATAGGAGAAATAAAAATAAAATGATTAATATTCCCATGATTCTATAAAGGTGAATACCTATACAATAAACTAGATGATGTATACGAAACAATCATGGAAAAGAAAGATAATAGAAATATATATACCATAGCGGCCTTCTTTCTTATAATGATTGTGACCATTAACTGATTTATGGATTGAAATGGAAGAGTATCTATTTCTCTAGCAAAATACCTTATCGATACATTTGGAGACAAAAAGCTCTCATTAATGAAATTACAAGAAAGTAAAGATGAACTAGCACATTATACAGCGATAGCAATAATATTACTAATGCCCAAAGAGGTTCTTGTATCTGCACACGATCATATAACCTGAGAAGTAAACATTTTAGCATCGCTCAAAAACGATCCTCAGAAAATAGAAGACTTCTTAGATAGTTTTAGTAATGCTATCACATCTTATGTACAAAACTTCTCCTCTAATCTATCGACTGGAGATGAATATATTGATCAATATATAGCTGACTTAGGCAAAATTCTGGAAAAGAGTTCAATGTAACAATCCTACTCCTCCACACACTCACTCACTACATAATCATCCTGCAATGAGTCAGATGTATACCAGGTCACCACACCAGCAGCATTTCTCAGCTGCAATAATCCAGGCGAATCTCTGTAGATAAAAAACTGTGTCGTCGTCGCTGGCTCCGCATCCTCATCGGTCGCATCGATGATAAAACGAGTGTGATCATCGCCATCATAACGGAAATCGGAGATACGATACTCCTCTGCTCTACGATCCATGAGACGAATAGACCATGACGAATCCTTACTCGGTGATGTATCGGTCGTGAAAATAGACATCCTCTGCTCCCACTCCTCTGCCATCCGACACTGCTTCTGTCTCATGAAATTATTATCCCCCTGATCCACAAGTGCTATCCGCTGTCCTGCGACCATATCGATATCAGCAAACCATGGCGATGTATAGTCATCACCGAGTCCAATATCCTCCAGTGTGTCGCCTTCATCAGTGTAACCAATGATAGTATTACCCGAAAGAGTATCTATCTGACCCGATGAAGATCTATCATATCCATCCAGGAGAGAGCGACCATCATCATTAAATCCGAAAAACCATACCGCTACAGCAATTACTATGATCACCAGAGCAATGAGTATGAAAGAAGCTGACTTTTTGTGCATGAGAGTATATCTGAAAGAATAAAAGATTTTTATTACACGAATCTTTAACTATTTTTAGCAACTTTTAACAATTTTAAACCACATTCAACAACATCTCCTATTCTTCCTCCCTCCCTTTCCTAAACTCTATCCCCAGTGATGAGACAAGCAGGAGTGAGATCAGTCATTGGATGAAGACAAAGAAAGGAAGAAGCTCTATCGTCGCTTGTGCATGTATATTGCTCGTCATGCTCACAGCGATGAGATGCAATGTCGTCGGGACGAAGACGCCCATTCCGATCAATGCGACTGCGATACCGACGATGACACTCATGATCGTACAAGGGACGAGCAAGATATGATACAGTTTCTCACCCATCTGATCAGTATTGAAGACGACACCGAGCTGTGAATAGGTGATCATGATGATGATACCACCGACATAGAGCATGATCGCAGTCGTCGAATCGACGCTATCGACGATAGCTCTCCGATTCGCATAACTAATGCCAAGTAATGTCTCTGACTGGACAAATGTAGCTAACATATTCGTCAACCATGCCATCGTCCCCAGCCATCACAGCGTCATCACGATGACGATACTTGTTCCGATCACGATCTTAATCATCCTCTCCAGTCCTATCATCAGACAAAAAAATCCTATCAATACAACAACCGCAACGAGTGCATACTCAAATCATCACCACATACGCAGATAGCAGCAAAAAATAAATCATAGAAAGTAGTAAACAATGGATTATAGTTAGTCGCTTTTCACTTGCAACTGATTTGTAAAGGAATATATTCAAGAGAATGAGTGATTGAAGGCATGAAAAATCCTCTCTATCTTCCTTATTTACTCTATCTTCCCTATTTACTGTATGAAATACAAATGATTTACACTCGTCGAGCTTCTCGTCACACTCGTCATGCTCTCCATCACACTCGTGACAGTCATCGGACTGATGCGTGCATCGATCAGCTATGTCGAGAAGACGAGACAAGAAACCATAGCCATCAATCTCGCGAGAGAAGGTATGGAGGCTGTCTACACACTCAGAGATAGCAATCGACTTAGACGGTGAGGTGCCAAAGATGCAAATCGACTCTGTATACATCCATGACTCGATCGTCCAAACACCGATACAGACTGTGGAAGCCGGATGCATTCAGGACAGTCATATATCCTCCTCTGGTGAAGCACTCTCTCCGGAGAGATCTATCCCTATCTGTCCGCAGTGACAGGAAATGTAGATCTCTCTGACAGTCAGTCAGATGATGGATTTGCTATGCAGTATGGCACAGGCAGCAATGACAGAGCGAATACTCGATATCAGAGCACATGAATCACAAGTGGATGACCGATCTATAGAGAGATCAGGGGCTATGGTCTTTATCAGAAAGATAGCCCCATGACAGGATGATGGCCTATCGATTGCCCATCAGGATCGGATAGCTACACTGCTGATACCAGCTTCGGCTGATCCTCTTCGAGGAACTGTGGCGATGCCACACCCAAAGAATTCCGTTTCTGCTCTCGTGTCGAATACAGTTGATCCCCGAGAGGGAAAGTCGAACTCTGCGGGATGCTGACGAATTATAAGGAGTAAAGACACTATTGCTTGATCTCACAAACGATCTCTATATAATACTGCAATATGTATATTTATCACTCATGCCCTATGTCCAAAAATATCCTGATCACCGGATGATTGGGCTATATCGGCTCACATGCAGTCGTCGCACTCCATGAGGCTGGCTATACGCCTATCATTATCGACAATCTCTCCAACTGCGAGTCCTCTGTCCACGAGCGTCTCGAACAGCTCACCAACACGCAAATAAACTGCTATATCGGCGACATCAGAGATGGAGAATTTTTGCGTAGTATCTTACGTGCTCATCCTATCCATGCCGTTATCCATTTCGCTGCGATGAAGGCCGTCGGCGAGAGCATGGAGATACCGTTCGACTACTATGATAATAATGTACATGGAAGCATCATGTTGACTCGTATCATGGACGAGTTCGCCGTCAGACATCTTATCTTCTCCTCGACCTGTGCTCTCTATAGTCCCGCATGTGAGGCTCCCTATGACGAGACTATGCCTACTGCTCCCGAGAGCGTCTATGCGATGACGAAGCTCATGATGGAACAAGCATTTACCTGACTGTATAAAGCAGGCAAGCTATCGGTAGCCATACTCAGATACTTCAATCCTATCGGCAATCATCCCTCAGGCACAATCGGCGAAGTCTGCAAGGGAGTGCCGCAAAATCTCATGCCCTATCTCATGCAAGTCGTACAAGGACAACGTGATTATCTCTCAGTCTATGGTAGTGATTATCTGACAAGAGATGGGACATGTATCCGTGATTATATCCATGTTATAGACCTCGTCGAAGCACATGTGCATGCACTCGATCGACTCCTCCACCAGGAGATAGATATATGTGAAACCATCAATCTCGGCACTGGCACAGGAACATCTGTCCTAGAAATGATCCATGCAGTGGAAGAAGTCATCGGGCATAAGTTTCCCTACAAAGTAGTAAACCGTAGAGCTGGCGATCTGCCCGAAGTGTATGGTAATGTTGATAAAGCAAAAAAGATTCTCTGACGAGAAGCGAAAAAAAGTATTGCTGATTGAGTAAGAGATATGTTGAGGTTTTACCAGCTACCATCACACGATGTGAGATAAAAAAAGTATACTTTTTATCCTCGAATACTTCAAACCTCATGTAGGAGGAGCTGAGACGCTTTTTGATAATGTCATAGAATGACTCATACATGATGGCTATGAGGTGACAGTCTTGACAAGCAAATACAATGAGACCGTCCCTGCAAATGAAGTCATGCTCTATAATGATCGCCCTGTCACTGTCTATAGAGTATGACACAATAGATATGACTTTATGCGATATGCTCTCTTCGCTGGCCATAAGATTATCAAAAAGCATAATATCGGCATTACCCAAACGGGTACTTTCAACGCAGCAATTCCTTCGTGAATATTAAAGGCAGTAACATGATTACCAACCATTCTGCATGTTCATGAAGTCTATAGATCACTGCGATATACATTCTTTGGATGGAAAGGATTTTTCTATAGACTTTTTGAAACGCTTATCTTCCGATTCTCTTTTGATTATTACACTTGCTCATCACTCTACACCAAAAATTCTCTCAGACTCATTTTCGGCATCCCTGATGCAAAACTCATCACCACCTATTGTGGGATCGACTATGATCTTCGAGATCCGCATAGTATTGATAGTCAGACAATTCTTTCTTTACAAACAAACTACAATCTGACAGATAAATATGTCTGATTATACTTTGGGAGACCATGAGTAGCAAAATGATTATTTGATTATCTCAAGGCAATTCCCGATATAGTAAAAAATATACCTCACTTTATAGCATTTCTCATCGTTCCAAAAACAGAGAAGTCCAGCACGGGCATAATAAAATCCACCATAGCCACTAGCGAGGTGTTGCATTTAATCGATGATTTACATATACAGGAACATGTCATCTGGATCGATAGTGTGAGATATACTGAGCTCAAAAATTATATCATGATGGCTGATGTAGTGATATTACCAACAATGGCTGAAGGGTTCTGACTTGCCATAGCAGAGGTCTGTGCACTAGGTAAGTCTATCGTAACTACTACTGTATGATCAGTACCTGAAGTCGTGTGAGGAGGAGTCGCTCTCGTCGAAGCGTCAAATCCCCAAAGCATAGCAAAATGAGTACAGCAAATTTATCAAGGAAAATGAAAAATCATTCCAATGAGAAAGTTTAGATGGAAAGATTGCGTAGAGAGATTTATTTCGGTGTATGAGAAGATAGGATGAAAATAGCAATGATAAGTGAATGACGAGATCCTATTTATGGATGAGGGCAAATCCATGTGAAATATCTTTGTGAATGACTAGTAAAAGATCATTGATGTTTTGTAGACTTATTTGTAAGAAAGCTGAAAGATAATGATTGAAAGTCTTATAAAAATAATGAATCATTTTTGTCTTGAAAACGAAATATTATAAGAACATGATGGGCAAGTGATTTCTTTTCTTTACCATATAGAATTATATGGCTTTGCCAAATTACATGGACTCTTTATTGGGCAACTAAAAAAAAGAAATATGACTTCATTCACTGACATGCTTTGTTGCCATGATTACCTATTAAGATTGTTTCGTTATTAACGTGAGTACCTTGTGTATACACTGTTCATGGGACTATGTTACTTGATGCAAAAAGAAGGAATTTGTTTTATTATATTGAATACTTTTTGACTTGTCTTATCCCCTATACGCTTCTTATATCGGTATCAAATAATATATTTCAGTATCATCCTGCTAGTAAAAAAGTTGAAATTATTTATAATGGAGTTGATTTAGAAAAAATCTCGAAAATAAAAGTTAATCAGAAGTATGAAAAGTTAACCTTTCTGACAGTTTGAAGAATGGATTGGCAAAAGAATCATATTATAATACTTGAGGCTCTCCAAAAAATAAAAAATGACATAAGTGATACCAAGGTGCAGTTTATTCGAGTGGGAGATGGTAGTGAAATGAACAATTTACAAGAAAAAACCAAAGAATATTGATTAGAAAAGTATATTATATTTAAATGAAAATTAGAATATGATAAAACTCTCCAAGAGTTTAAAGAATCCCATGTTTTTCTTTTGCCATCTTTAGGAGAAGGACAGCCTTTAACTGTATTAGAAGCTTTTGCCTGTGGCTTACCTGTTATTGCAACTGATGTAGGGGATAATAAATACTTCATAGAATCTCATAGTAATGGCTTACTCATAAAAGCTTGAAGTTGTGAAGAGATAGCGAGTGCTATTTTACAATATATATCATCCTCATCAGTAAAATTACATCAAGAGTCTATTCAAGTAAAAGCTATTGCTCAAGATTATGATCGATCAAAAATGGTAAATAATACTCATTCTTACTATAAAGATATCCTTAAATAGATATAATTTTCTATACTATTCATTCCCTCTTCATAAATAAATCAAACTTTTCTCTATCAATGATAATAGGAGCATCCATATCTAATCACTCATAAGTCCCATCTTTCTCTCCTACAAAACAATAATAATCAAGATCTATCGACTGGCTCATAGCATAGTAATGCCCAAAAAGTGTATCAGGATGAAATAATTCAATCAATTTTGTATGAGGTTTACAGAAAATAATTTTAGTAATCCCTGCTCCATGAGGAGAGATAACATGACTAGCGCTTGCGAATAATTCAGCATCGAGAGATTCGGCTGTATTTGGGCTTGTAGTAATAATCTCAAATCAGTGACTGATTAAATAATTATCAAACTCTTTTTCATTAAGTACTCTTCTTGTTCATGTTCTCTTGAGATAGATCTTTCTTACAGTTTGAGGTAATGACTGAGGTAAAAAGGTATTTTGCATAAACTCCCCCATTCGTGGTGGAATAATCCCATAGATAGTAGGAGTAGTAGTAGCAACGAGCATATCGAATTCATATATTTCATCAACACGAGGAGAAATAATACGCTCTTGAGGAATTCACAATGCTTGAATAGCTTGCTTATGAAACTCTTTCTGATTATCGATTATATATCGATCTGGGGTAATACTTTCTTTTTGGTAAAGATAGTATTTTGAAATACCTAGGAATACCCGGTGATGAAAATTCTGGAAAGTATCATTTCATCTGAGCATAATTGCCGTACCAGACTTTTTAATAACTGACTTCGGTTTAAAAAAGTATGCCCAAGGATTAGTAGCATATCAATGCTTTGACCATCGTGTAAGATTTCGAATGATGGTATTGTCTTTAGTGGTTATAGTACTTTGTCACATAATTCTACCGTGAGGTATACGACAGAGCATATAATCATAATGTCTCTGATTAGCGAATGAGCGAATCTCAAATGGAATCGAAATATCTACATCTGCTTGTGGAATAGTAAATTTTGGTTCTACAATAGAAGTTACAATGCTTTGATATTGTATTACATCTCAATAGTAGACGGTAATACAATCTACTCAAAAATACTTCAATAGCTTTTTAATAACAGACCAGATACAAAAAAATCCTTTAGTTATAAGTACAATAAAAATCCGCATCTTTTTTCAAATTCGATAACTCACAATAGCATCTTTGATTCTTTTCGTTTCTATAATATTTTTAATCATCACTACAATTAATAATAAAGATCATACTACTAACGAATGAGATACTTGAAAAGCATAAAATATACAATCGAGAGAAAATTTAGCATAGAAATAACCTTTTGTTGTATAACTGTAGGTTGAGTATAAAATGGCGTACTAATAAATTTCTCTGAAAGCTTTTGATAGAGTACTCTAGAAGCAATAGTGACTTTCATATTCTTTTTTATATCAGAAATGACTCTTCCATGAGTTATGACCCGTCGTAAAGCTTTACCTAGTCATTGTATTCTAAGAAAAGGATAACTGAACAAGGATCTCACAAATATTCATACTATGAGCCATGGCAAAACAATGATCCATCGATATCATTGACTCAGCAGGATAAAGTTAAGCATATAATTCTTCATACCATGGAAGACCTTAAATAATGTAGGCTCTTTACCAAATGAAGCAGATCATACATGATGGACGATAGAGTCTTTGACAATACCCACGCGATATCATTGTAAAACAATTTTTATACATAAGGCTGTATCCTCCATATAAGCAAAATATATATCGTCAAAGGGCTTCGGGAGTAAAGACTTCTTATATAAGAGACAGCATCATGAGATGCCTGTTGTATAGATAACATTTCACGCTTTATCTTCATCAGTCTGTTCAGCCGTGATGCTATCAAAGAAATAATTATTTACCCCTTTCTTATAATCTTTAAACAGAAAATCATGGATCTGCTCTTCATAGCCCTGATCATAAATAACACTACCTACTGCACCTAGTGTGGAGTCCGATTCTATTCCTTTTATTAATCTCTCCAGTCGATTAGTTGGTACAGTCACATCATTATTCAGCAAACAAATATACTCTGACTGATTATCGCTGTGCTGTACACCGATATTATTTCCCATGGCAAATCACGTATTATATCATGGCTGTATTACTTTTATTATTCAATCATTGATCTGCTTAATAAACTTTCTCTCTACTTCTTCACACGATCCATCAGTCGAGAAGTTATTAACAAAGATTATCTCAAAATTAATATATGACTGTTGCAGAAGACTATCAATACAGTTATTATTGAATAGTAAGCCATTATAATTTAATAATATAATAGAGACTCTAGTTCACATACTATTTTTCTACGGTCAGTAAATAATGTATCTCTGCACAGGGGAACATATACGCAAAGAATCTCTCAAATACTTTTGGAGCAAGATTGATGAAGAAGTCTGGAATAATATTATTCCATGTTGATGTCATAAACTGTTTTCTATTCCGAAAAAAGTGAATTCTATATTTCCTCACTCTTATCTTTGCATTATGATTGTAAAAGAACTCTGGGCGAAAGTAGTCAAATGAAGCAGTAGTAAATCACCTCTTGTGGGTATAGTCAGCTCGAGTTCATGGATTCGTAAAATAAGGAACAATAGTCTTAATCTCTGCTCATGGTTTACAGATTCTCGTAAGTTCTTCCATAACTTTCCCGAGGTCAGTCACATGTTCGAGAACATGTGCAGAGTATATTTCGTCAAAAGTATTATCATCAAATGGATAAGGGAAAATGTCCAGATTAAAGACCATATCTACCCCTTCAAGAGCTACGATATCTTGATTTATATAGCCAGGCTTGAGATCATAACCACATCAGAGATGGAGCTTTTTCATACTATTAAGATAAGAGATAAAAACTAATATTATATCTGAAGGGTAACTTTAGCATCATTATCCAAAACGATTTCTTTCTGATTATATCGTTTATATTCATCAAGCGAATGGGTTTTGATCGCTGTATAAACAAGATCAGTACTGAGAAAAAGATTAAGATATTTAAAGATAAATAAGAGCATATTACACAAAACTGTTATGAAGCTTATTTTGGTCGAACTTACTAATGCCGTAGGGTCGATACTCTGGACTTGCAATCATTTTCTCTGAAACAACCCTAAGACTTGGAAGACAGTAGGGACGCCAATATGACTATAGCGATAATGGAATTCCGCTTCGAAGATCTCATTCTTCTTCTGCAACCAAGTATAGATACCAAATAAGCCTTTAAAAATAGTCGATCCGTTTGGACAAGAAAGAGCGATAAATCATCATTTCTTCAGTATACGGTTGAAATTCGCAAAGAATACTTCTTGTTCACTGGTCCAAAGATGTTCGATGACTTCACAACAGATCACGATATCATACTTCTCATAATCTTTGCTCAAATTCGCATGAACAAAAGACTCCTCTCTGTAATTAATTGCCTTCTGTTTAGCAATATCGGAATCACTTAGATGATGGACAGTATTATAGAAATCACTCGTCGGATCGATCACATCAACATCGATCGTGACATCTAATACCATATCATCAGCGATTTTTCTAATCAACAGATCATCATAACCATAACCCCCTCCTATATCACACATATGTACATGCTTTTTGCCGGATTTCTGGAGATAGCTGATGATCTTAGTAATGACATGGTACTTATTGAAAAAATACCACAACTCATATTTGAGATGAAGATCATTGGGATAGATAGCTTGATAACTTTTATAAAAGCTATAGTAAGACATGAAAGATTTATTATACTAAAAATACAATAATTATAATCTGACTCGGTCTTCGGGAATAATATCCTTATAATCAATATTTTTATGTCGTTGCTTAGGTGCAATAACTATTTTATCAGGATTAGAATTGAGCCATGCTCATCGCCAAGAGAAAGTGCTATTTGCTATGATATTATGCCTACAGTTCGACATCAATACCATATCTTTATATGAATCAGCTCCTGTATTTCGATCAATATAATATGACTGAGGTCAGAGATAAAGATTTTCTTTACATCGTTGTATATCATCCGAAAAAATGAAGAAAATTGGATCATCAAACTTTTCTTGTATGAGAGCAGCTGCTTTTTCATAATATACTTTATCACATATCCCAGCATACTGAGAATGCGTATAATCTGTTCTCCTGACATGAAGAGATATTGATTGCATAGTATGCATCTTCTCTATAATGGATTTATTTCTCTCATCCTGTAGGGGTTGCTTTGGTTGAAGATCTTGTCTAATAATATTATCTATAGACAGAAAATACTTTTCTGACTGCCGAAATCACTCTATATACAGATCTCCTGCAACAGAATGTATATACTGTTCTATCTCCGGATGGAAATCATACATACCTGAATAAACCTTAGGATGATGTGGATTTTCTAGTATATGATTTTGATTAACTTTTTTAGCAATATAAGACAAAGCATATCGTAAAATATCTAGAAATTTACTTTTCCATAACCTTGTATATCGCGGTTTCTGCTGTACAGTTGCTGTTGAGCCTTTTATAGAAAAATGTTTCAATTCGTACTCTCTCTTATCGTACCACATCATATTATTGTCAAAAAAAAGACCCGTATCTCTTGTGAGAGAAATTTTTCTCGCAAAAGCATACTGAAACATTTGATTTCCCAATCATCAGATCAGTTTCACAGTTATCATGATTACTTTTTTATAAGTTCAAAAATGCCACACCCGAATTCACATCAACAATTGTTATTTATTAATTCCTTAGTAAGTCTTATATCTTTATGCAAGGATCAACTATCATCAACAAATACAAAACTTTTTATATCATACCTTCCCTCAAACTTTTCCAATAGATATTGTAGTGAAAAGACTCTATGGGCGTTAAACTCGATCCTTTGAGTTCCAATAGGAGTAGAAAAATAAAATAATCACTTTGGTTTTAAAAAATTATAGATATTCTCTAAACCTTTTAGATGTCAATTATGATCTATTGGATCTCAATACCTTCATAAACCAAAATGCTCAATAGTATGTAGGCAAGATAGAGAATCTGTTGAATTATAAAAACCTTCACAATCACCCATCAGATCACATTGAATGAAATTTATATTATCGACTTTACTATCTAATGGTCTAATATCAAATACATCTATTTTCCTATAGGATGCAACATGAGCAACAAATCAATCAACTCTAGATCAAATATCAACATGTCTTTCTGGATTTGCTTTAAATATTTTTTGTGCAACCAATAAATCTTGATGAAAATAGTGCCCTGACGCTGCTCCGCTATTATCAAACTTATCCTCTGCTATAAGAAAGAATCTAGAAATATTAAAACTACTATCTTTTCTTAATTGTTTTTTTAAAGAAAAATAATCAGACAACAACCATGGCAAAGACCTTATAAATCTAAAAAGTCTCATAGGATTCATACCTATATAGGCTATAGGAAACTTACTGGTAAATATATTCATAAAGAGGATGCTATAAAATTTAAAAATGAATTTATATTAAGAATCTCTCAAATACTTTTTTATAATATATACTATATTCTGTGCCACAAGAGTATTTCTACATTCTCCTACCCTAGTAGTATTACAAAATACACATTGAGGCATATTTCTGTCAAGAGGAGTAGTAGCTGCTTCACATGGTTTACATTCTTTATAATGATACGGTCTTACATTAAAAGAATGAATATTATCTACTGGCGGTTGCATAATAAAAGCACTAACAGTATGTATATTAATGCAATTCTTGTTAAGAAGATTTGCTATCCGCATCGGTCATCCATTGCAGGATATAGTAAGAATTGCGTATTGGAATAGATACATCATTTGCGGAAGAGTAGTTCTTCAGAGATAATTATCCACTTCTGTATAAATAGGATAATCTTGCAAATCATCTATAAATCGCTGCTCCCTTTCTCAACCCACAATAATAACTCTATAGTTACTTTCTCTCAACCAAGTTATAATACCTATCCATTCTTTCATTGCAATACTTCTTTCATACAGACTAGGAAATAAAGTCACGTATTTCTCTGATAAAAATACTTTTTCTAAGGGCCATTGAATAATATGATGATATTGATAAAGAGGTAGACATGCCCCTCCCTGTTCACCATCAGCAAGAATTCTATATTTACTCGTATCATTGATATGATCAAATATAATACAAGTCTTTTTTGCTAGTATCCATCACAAAAGTTTAGCTGCTCTCGTCTTAATAGGGATAATAGCTTCATCATACTTCTTAAAATTTCTCATCAGAAAGCAGAATATATTTCGATAGCTATAAGGAATAAGGACAATATCCTTAAGTAATCATTGAGATTTGAGAGTCTCAAGAATATTATACCATCCTCAATACATAGGAGTTCTTTTATATCGCTTCTGTACATGTATATCTAATTTATGCAGTCCTCTATTAATATATCTCATATCATAAAAAGTCTGATACACCTCATTTCATAATTTTTGTTGTTCAACCAAAAAAGGAATTCATCAGATCATATCACCCAATCATTGTGCTTTTATATACAGTATCTTTTTAGGTCTCATATACTCATCAAGATAAAATTATTATACTTCTTGCCTCTTCACCACACTAGTACCAATCTTACTCACTGCTACTGCACTCGCTTTATTGCCAAATAATACCGCATCTGACAAAGTAGCTCATTCCGCAAGCTTAACAGCCATACCAGCTAGAAAAGTATCCCCTGCTCCTGATACATCGAAAACCTGTTGAGCTTCTGTATGCAAATGAGTAATTTCTCCTTTAGTGGATATAATAGTGGCCCCTTTTGCTCACCTTGTGATAACAAAATTACTCCTATACTGTTCTGCAAGACTCTTGCCATAGTGAGCAATCACTGCATCATCATTTTCAACATCTTGTCCTACGATTTCTTTAAATTCTTTAAAATTCGGTTTAAAAAGATAAATATTCTTATATAATGCGAATTTTGAGGGTTTTGTATCTACCAAAATCTTCTTATCTGCAAAGTTCTCACAGAGTAGAGATAGTAATGATTCATGTAATACTCCTTTCATATAATCAGAACAAATAATAATGTCAGGATCGATTCTTTGTATCGTCGCGATAATAGTATGCATATCTTCAGTCGTAAGAGCTATCATTTCCTCAAAATCAGCTCTCAATAGCTGTTGACCATAAGATGTCTCCACAAATCTTGCCTTCGTAATGGTAGGCTGTTCGGTAATAATAGGAAAGAATTCTAGTCCGTATTCTCCACAAAGACGAACAATCGCCTCTCCATGGGAATCTTGACTGATATTACCGAGCAAAGTACATGATGCTCATAATCATACCACATTGGCTGCAACATTCGCGGCTCCTCAAAGCCTATTTTCCGATCTCTCGATATTCAACAGTGGGTTGGGTGACTCAGGGTTAAGTCTTTTTACTTGACCAAAATGATATTGATCGAGTATAGTATCACCAATAACAACTATATTCTTAGTCATGCGTAGTGCTATATGTTGATAAAATCTTTTGTATAGTGTTAGTCGTAGCATAACCCCCTACTGTTGGTATCGTCACGACTTTTCCTCCATGACCAGTTACTATATCATATCAGACAATCTTCTCGGGAGCATAATCTCCTCCTTTCACAAGAATATCAGGAATGATAGCTTGAATAGGTAGAAATGGAGTTTCTTCATCGTATATATAGATATAATCAACATATTTGATACTATCAAGCATAAGTGACCTAAATTCTTGCGAGTGAATAGGCCTCCCAGGTTTTGTGGTTCGATACGGAGATTTATCACCATTCAATCACACAATAAGTATATCTCATAACTTCTTCGCTTCTTCGAAGGTCTTGATATGGCCAGGATGCATAATATCAAAACATCCATTAGTCCAGATAATCTTTTTACCTTCTGCCTTGAGAGGTAGTATAATCTTTTTTAATTGTACAATATTTTTTATAATCATAGAATAAAATGAGTGGCGGATAAAAAAGATAAAGTTTGGAAATCTGATTGAACAGCAGGATCACTTCCTAATAATATCGTCTTACATCCCGCATCACGACCACATTGCATGTCCGACTCTTTATCGCCAATGAAATACGACTGTTTCAGATCGATAATATATTCTTTTTGTGCATGTAAAATATGCTTAGTCTTAGGTTTTCTACACTCACAATTCTCTTCTGGTCTATGAGGACAATAATATATAGCATCAAAAGATATATCGATTTGTTTTCCTAGTTCGTAAGTAAATGCCAGAAATTCTCAATCACTATAATATCATCTTGCTATTCATGATTGATTAGTGATGATAATAAGCAGATAGCCTTTACTCTGCAATAAATGCAATCATTCTTTCACTCATGGCAATACTTGTAGATCATCTACTTTATAGACATAGTTACTATCATAATTGAGTGTACCATCACGATCCAGGAAAACTGCTTTATTCATATGCCTCATTAGTAGCTAAAATGCTGATCGATCTGCATACATATCCAATGATAGATACAAAGATGGGTCTGTTGGATAAGAGGAGTATCAGATGAAGGAGCAATCAATATATAATCACAGAGATCCTTCAGTACACCTCCTGTCCCACCAAGCAAACCTAGTACTTGTATTCATCCTATTGCCTTTGCCGCATGCACTGCTTGGATGCAGTTCTTACTATTACCGCTCGTTGAGATGACAATCAATATATCTCCATGCTGTCAGAGTCATTCTACTTGTCTTGCAAATACCTGTTCAAATCAGAGATCATTACCAACAGCAGTAAGAATAGAGCTATCCGTCGTCAATGCAATAGCAGGGAGTCCTTTTCTCGATTTATTATAAAAGGTGCCAACTATTTCTGCCGCAAAATGCTGGCTATCGGCGGCAGATCATCCATTACCGCAAATCATAAGTTTATGTCCGGCAACGATTGTCTCAATACAAATTTTTGTCATATCATCAAGATCAGATGAACCTTTATTGACAAAATCAGTAATTACTGTAGCAGATTGCATAAAGTAGTCTTGTGCGATCATATTATGATGATAACGAAGTAAAGTATGTATATGTTTTTTCTATACCTTGTTCCAAGGGCATGATATATTTCCATCACATCGTTTCTATTCTACTCACATCTAATAGTTTTCTCATCGTGCCATTAGGCTTAGTTCTATCCCATACGATATCGCCCTCAAATCATACAATATGCTTAACACATTCCGCCAATTCTTTGATACTTATATCTTCTCCTGTTCCTATATTCATGAAAATGTCGCCTTTTTCATTTTGGTCTTTATTGGGATCAAAAACATTCATAAGATGAATACAGGCATCTGCCATATCATCCACATAGAGAAATTCTCTTCTAGCTGAGCCATCTCCCCAACAAACTACTTCTTTTGCTTCAGAAATTCTCGCTTCATAGAATTTGCGAATTAGAGCTGGCAAGACATGACTAGTCTGTAAATTAAAATTATCGCCAGGACCATAGAGATTGGTTGGCATGCAAGCGATAAAGTTTGTCCCATACTGTCTATTATACGATTGACACATCTTTATTCAAGCTATTTTTGCTATAGCATAAGGCTCATTCGTCGACTCTAATAATCCTGTTAATAAATACTCTTCCTTAATTGGTTGAGGACATTCTTTTGGATAAATACAACTGGATCACAAAAAAAGTAACTTTCTGACATTGTGAAGATAGGATTGATGTATAATATTATTCTGGATTTGAAGATTATTATAGAGAAAATCTGCTGGATAGATATTGTTTGCGAGAATACCGCCCACTTTCGCCGCAGCGAGAAAAACATACTCTGGTTTCTCTAAAGTAAAAAATGAAGCAACTGCAAAAGTATCTGTAAGATCTAATTCATTATGAGACCTCGTGAGAATAGTAGTATATCATTGAAGCTGCAATTGCCTCACAATAGCAGAGCCTACTAGTCATCTATGTCATGCTACATATATCTTAGCATCTTTATCCATACTATTAGTTGTTCCTATCTAAAAGTGTATAACCATGAGCTTTCAATATTTCTTCTTTTTTAAACTTCTGAATATCGCTTGCGACCATTTCTTTACACATTTCTTGGACTTTATATGAAGTACTTCGACCAAGCTCTGTCATTGCTTTAGTACTATCACCAAGGAGAAAATCAACTTCTGCTGGACGAAAATATTGAGGGTCAATTTCTATAAGACACTTTCCTGTCGTACTATCATATCATTTTTCCTCTATTCATTGACCTTTTCGATCAATCGATATGTTTACTTCTTCAAAACTTCGATTGACAAACTCTTTCACACTATACGCTTCCCCTGTAGCGATGACATAATCCTGCGGGTGGTCTTGCTGAAGCATCAGCCACATCGCTTGGACATAATCTTTTGCATGTCACCGATCTCTCTTTGCATCGAGATTACCGAGATATAACTTTTCCTGCAATCAGAGAGATATCTTTGCCACTGCCATAGTAATCTTACGAGTAACAAAAGTCTCCCCTCTACGAGGAGATTCATGATTGAAGAGAATACCATTACAGGCATACATGCCATAACCTTCTGCATAATTTTTTGTAATTCGCATAGCATACAGCTTCGCACAACCATAAGGTGAGCGCGGATGCATAGGCGATGTTTCATTATAGCCTTTTTCAGGTCTATTATACTCTAATCATCCAAAAAGTTCCGAAGTCGATGCTTGATAAAATCTACATGATTTCTCTAGTTCGGCCACTCTTATTGCTTCAAGCAATCTCAATGTGCCTACAGCATCGCAATTGGCTGTATATTCTGGTATATCAAAGGATACTTTGACATGACTCTGAGCAGCCAGATTATATATCTCATCAGGTTTAATATCAGAAACAAGTTTAATAAGATTAGCGCTATCCGTCATATCTCCATAATGAAGGATTAAGTTAGTCTGACTAATGTGCCTATCCTGCAAAAGATGATCAATACGCTCTGTATTAAACGATGATGCTCTACGTTTGATACCATGGACTTCATATCCTTTTCCTAATAATAATTCTGCAAGATAGGACCCATCTTGACCTGTAACTCAAGTAATAAGTGCTTTTTTCATCATAATAAGGGATATAAATGGCGTATTAATAAAGTTTTGTCAGAGAAGAGAATCTATACTTTAGTAATGTTTTTATAGCTATCCAACCATCTTTAAGCTTAATCTTTTTTCATTGAGATACAGGACGGGGGTAATATCTAATAGGCAGCTCTCCATATCTATATCATTTTCTAAGTAAAAGCATCGTGATGGCAGGTTCTCGTTCAAAGCCATCTTCTGGAATCGAAATAAGATATTTCTTAAGTTTTGAGGTAAATAGCTTATAGCAAGTAGGTTCATCAGTCATCCATACACCTCCAAGGAGCGATGTAAGCAGAGAAAGAGCTAGTCATCCAGCAAGAAAAAAGAGCGTAGAGTATCTCGCACCATATTTCATATAACCAGTCGTACGGCTTCCATAAACAAAATCTAAACTTTCTTGCTCTATTTTCTGTATCAAAGGAATGTAGTCTGAAGGATCATATTCGAGATCAGCATCTTGGATAATATAGAGATCTCCTGTAGCCTTTGCAAATCATGCTTTCAATGCCGATCATTTACCGCCATTAGCCTTATTAATATACTGTATCGAACAATCATCATGGCAGGCAACAAAAGATTGTATAATCTGCTCACTCGCATCAGCACTTCCATCATTTACAATAACAATCTCCTTCTTATAGTCTATAATACTTACATCTGTCTCATATACTTTTTGCAAAAGTTTTCAGACAAATTGCTGTTCATTATAAACGGGTATAATTATTGATAGCTTCTTCATATATAATTATTGTGGTTTAAAATTAAAGTAATGATTCATAGCAAAGTTCCAAAGAAAGACAATTCACTTTGCCACTATAGATGCCCAAAGATAATATAATACTATCGTATCTACCAATATATACATTATACATAGATTGATACCTAGACCCAGCAATTGGAACAAAAGAAATAATAACCCCTGTTGAATATGCTTATTTGATGTATCACGAAAGGTAATATATTTTTGGAAAAAAAACGAAAAGAGAAAACTAATACAGAAGGCATATATTTGTGAGTAAATATAATATATTCATCATATATCAGTAAATATATAGAGAAATAATAAATCTACTATGGCTGCCAACCCTCCTCACAGAATATATCGTATAATTTTATACTTTTTTATTATCTGAAGAAGACTCATAATACATAATAGAGAAAAAACTAAATAATATAAGAAAAGTTGTTGTAAATACTCTATTTACCGTTGTTTGATTCATCACAAAGGCATAGTTTTCCGTGAAAAGGAATACAGCTAAAAATAATATGCCTATACATATTCAACTCATACAAAAAAACATTTGATTATATTTCTTTTGGTGATATAACTTCACAAGTATATAGAGTATAAATCATAGCATAATTAACACGAGACCATAGTTATCCATAGTACTAAATAATCATGGGATGACATCAAAAATCTCTCGATGAATACTCAAAGCAACTCCTGATGTTTCTCCAGCAGCTTGATTAAATCATAATCAATGATAAAATTTTATAAATAAAAAAGGGGAAAAACAGAATAGCACAGAAAAGCAAATTATTAGGAGATGTCTGATAGATATGAAGACCGATTTTATAACAGATATTATATTATTTTGCAATAAAAGAACTATAAAGAGACTTAATATAATGCCTCCCATGTAAACGACAAATCCATCATTTTTTATATACATCAGTATCCAAGCTAAGAAAAGACCTAATATAAGGGAATCTCTCTCTTTACTAGCCAGAAATTGATACAAAGCCCAAATAACAAGTACCGAATAGATTGCCGATGGGAGCTCCATATATCATTCAACACTATGGATGAAAATCAAGGGTAAACTACATATCAATCATACCGGCAAGACAGTCAGAAAAATGTTTCTTGTTTTCTCTCGTGTAATGATCATTATAAAAATGAAACCAAACAAGAGCGTAAAATATTGAAAGAGATTATTGTAGACATCGTTATAACCACCATTAAACTGAGAGATTACGACTTTATAGATAGGAATGTGCAAAGGATAACCCAATCTTGATCTTGCAAGAATTTCTCATGTACTACCAAAAAGCTTTACTCACCCATCATGCAGAATATTAACAATAGGTTTATTTCGATTATTAAAACTGTCATCTGCATAAGTAGGAAAGTTTATTGTAAATACAAGTGAGTTCAACATAAATAACATTCCGAATAACGAGATTAGAATAGTTCATATCTTTTCTATCGTATTCAATGATAGAAAAGACTTTTTTATCTGACTAAAAGGAAAAGAGACTTTAAGCGTAGTGAGATATTCCGACAAAGAGATCTTGGTAATTACTATTTTGATACCGAGCGAGGCTACCAACACTCATAGAAGTATTCAATACTCTGTGAGACCTATACCAAATCGTACAAATTGCAAATCAAACATTCGATTTGCTATGATACCTACACCTATAAATCGACTAAGGAGATATAACATCATTCCCTTTCGTTTCGTCCCGAAACATAGCCGCATGAACAAAACTCATGGAACAAGTGCCACAAAAATATTTGAAAGAAATGAACCTATAGAGAGTCCAAATGATGTATCGAACATGATATATATTACCTATTATCTAAAACAACCGATCCATTAAATTCTAGCAACTTTTTTTTATTCATATCTTCTGGCAATATTTCTTGATGATAATAAATGATATAGTCGGCTAGAGATTTATCAGCAATAGGTTCACAGGGCTTGATATAAACTGCCTCGAGATGATTGATAAAAGGCCATCATTGTCCATAACTCGTGATACGACACTTCCCCTGACCAAACTTTCCATCCAATTGCAATACATCTCTCATTTTATCAGCAAAAGCAATATAATCCCCAAGATCAAAAAAAACTTTATCATCTGACTGGGCAAAGGTATATGTTTGTAATCATATCATAGTCCGATCAATCCAATTGATCATATTCCTAATTCCAAGAAATATAAACAGAGATATTCACCAATAAAATATAACCTGCCTCCTCTTCTTCTTATATCTTGGAGCAATAAACAAATAAAGCAATCAAAGAACAAAAACCATATACAGTACTTTTATAAGTGATACTCATAATAATTTAACCCCATATCTGAGATTAATACTATATGGCATAAGTGGCTCATTAGTCCAGAAATCTTGCCACATTTGAGTAGCTTTAGCACCCATGCCCATCTTATAGATATCAAATCATATAGCAGATCCTTGAACATTTCACTGAATTAGCAGAACAAGCTGAGCTTGATCTTTGGGAATCTCTGACCATACAGGATTATCATACAAAGGGAAATGATAGGATCAATTGTTAGTCAAAAATGTAACTGCACCTGGATAGATCTGCTGTCAGACTAGAAAACCATAGCCTATCTGCCCTTCTCCACGCATTTCTCATACTACATCCAAGAGATCATTGGATCAGAGCGGTCCCAATAACAGAAGACATTGACTCGTACAACTAAAATCTACAGTAGCCCCATTTTCTGTATACGACGAAAAACCTTGCTGTTGATACGCATGGGCAGTCGTATATGACACAACTAATGTCGCAAAGACAATACAAGAACGTAATAGCAAAGAAGACAATAGCATACAACAACACTACAAATATAAAATTATAATATATCTTACAATTAGATCACAAGACTTCTCATATACGCTATCGTCCTTTGTAGGCCTTCTTCTAATGGGATAGTCGGCGATCGTCCAAGTTTTTCCTGAGCAAGAAGATTGTCAGCTTTTCTCTGCCTCGGATCATCATGTGGCAGAGGTTGATAGACGATATCGCTCGTTGAAGAAGGTATACATTTCTTGATGAGTAATGCAAGCTCTTTCATAGTAAATTCAAACTGCGTACCTATATTCACTGGTCAGAAAAAATCCTGTGTATTATTCATCATGAGCATCATCCCACCAACAAGATCATTGATATATTGGAATGATCTCGTCTGACTACCATCACCATAAATAGTAATCGGTTGATCGTGTAATGCTTGCCAAATAAAGTTTGTAACCACTCTCCCATCATAAGGATCCATATAAGGACCATAGGTATTAAATATCCTAATAATCCTCACAGGGAGATTATACTTTTTATGGTATTCGAGGCAGATTGTCTCAGCAGCCCTCTTCCCTTCATCATAACAACTTCTCGGTCAGATAGGATTCACATTTCATCGATAAGATTCAGGTTGTGGATGCACATGAGGGTCGCCATAGACTTCCGATGTTGAAGAAAAAAGTATCGGGCAGTTATTACGAACTGCCAGATCAAGCATATGCATCGTTCCGAGGATAGATGTCTTCCACGTCTTGATAGGATCTTTTTGATAATGAGGAGGTGATGCAGGACAAGCAAGATGATAGATTTGATCAAATTCACCAAAAAATGGTTCACAGACATCATGAGAAACAAACTGGTAATTTGGATTTTCCTTATAACGATCAATATGTATCTGCTGACCAGTACTGAGATTATCCAGACAGGTAACACGATGTCATTGATCCAGTAATGTCTGAATCAGATTCATTCAGACAAAACCAGCCCCACCAGTGACGAGAATATGCATAAGGATGAAATGTATATGCAATAAATATAAATGAATAGAAGAAAAGATTGAAAAACGATTGATGGAAAGAGTCAGTTAAAGTAAGAGAAGTAATTATATTACCGAGCTTTTAGTTCTTCAATATATGCCATCAATCCTTCCTGCCATGATCTCATAGGTATGTTGCTCTCATTGATAAGCTTACTCCATTGTGGTCTCTTTGCTTTGGTAGTGTACTGCTCGCTAGAGATCGAATGACAGATGATATCACTACCGATCAAACGAAATATCTCACAGGCAAAATTATACCAGGATACACCGTGGCCATCAGTCGTATTCGTCAGATGTAATATTTGTCATCTATACTTATCTATAGTAGCGAAAACAAGAGCAAGAGCTTGAGCAAGATCTCCCGCAGAGGTCGGATTCCCATACTGATCGTGTATAATACTAACTTCTTTCTTCTCTGTACTCAGACGAATCATTGTATTGACGAAATTTTTCATACCTATACCTCATCCATACAATCGGCTTGTTCTTGCAATAATAGCATTGGGATTACTATCATGCACAAGTCTTTCTCATAATGCTTTAGCTAGACCATAGTTATTGAGTGGGCAAACTTGGTCCTGAGGGAGATAGCCTTTTTCTTGTGTTCCGTCAAAGACATAATCAGTTGAGATCGTTATGAAATCAATTCAGAGTTGATAGGCGTGTTTTGCCAAGAGATATGCTCATCGAGCATTAATGTCGAGATTCAAACTTTTGCCACTATCTTCTGCCTCATCGACATTCGTATATGCGGCACAGTTTATGATACATGATGGACTATGTTTTTCGAGAAAAGAAACTATCTGACGGTCATCAGTAATATCGAGCGTATCTTTGTCAGTATAGATCATCTCAGTAGCAAACAGTGCTTCGTATTTCTTAATCTCGGATGCAAGCATACCTGCTCCACCAGTAACAAGAATAGACATTAGAATGGATTATGCTGGATAAAAACATCTACTAATGGGAGATTCTTGTCCTTGTCAGAGACACTAAATGTATCAATCGCATATCTCTCTTTGATACTATCTCGATCAATAAGAATAGTTGGATCGCTATATATAATACCGCCATCATAGTCAGGAGCATAGACATTATCACATTTATAGAGAAACTCTGTGTCATCTGCAAGAGTAAGGAATCCATGGGCACAGCCATGAGGTACATAAAGCATTCTCTTATTGTCTGCAGATAGCTCTTCGATGATATATTTACCAAACGAAAGAGAGTCTTTCCTCAGATCAACCACAATATCAAGTACCGATCATGCGATCACTCTTACTAACTTTGCTTGTGTATATGGCGGATACTGAAAGTGTAATCCTCTTAAGACCCCTTTATGTGATTTACTATGATTATCTTGGATAAAAGTATCATTGATACCGAGCGATACAAAAGTCTGCTGATTATATGATTCGTAGAAAAAACCTCTCGCATCAGCGAACACTTTAGGCTCAATGACATAACATCATGTGATTACTGTCTCTACTTTATGCATAATTATACATACAAACATAAAAAAATCCAACAATGCCCATTCGCTTAGTGTTAGTTTTTGTTTATCCCTTGTAGATACTTCCCATACCCACTCTTCATGTATTTCTGTGCCAAGATATCTAATTGCGATCTATCGATCCATCATTGACGATAGGCTACCTCCTCGATACACCCGATCTTCAGTCACTGCCTTTCCTCGATGACTTGGACAAACTGTCATGCCTGCATCAGCGAGGCAAATGTTCATGTATCCAGCCATGCCGCACCTCTACTTATCTTCGAGACCTGGAGCTTTCACTGCTGTAAATAAATATTATTCACATCAGTAATTTCCAACTCCCCTCTCGCTGAGGGCATAATAGACTTCGCGATACGAACAACATCGTTGTCGTAAAAATACAGTCAAGGCACAGCATATGATGACTTAGGAGATTGCGGCTTCTCTTCGATACTAATAACCTTACCATCTATATCAAACTCGACGATCCCATATCTCTCTGGATCAGCAACATGATAGGCAAATATCATCCCGCCATCGACATCTGCATGCTGTGACAACATCTCACCCATACCTGCACCGTAAAATATATTATCACCAAGGATCAAAGCAACCTTATCGTGTCCGATAAACTCTTCTCCGATAATAAATGCCTGTGCCAAACCATCAGGACTAGGCTGCACTGCATACGAAAAAGAACATCCTATCTGACTCCCATCTCCGAGCAGTTTCTGAAATCACGGCATATCATGCGGTGTTGATATGATGAGAATCTCTCTAATACCCGCAGACATCAGTGTGGAAAGTGGATAGTATATCATTGGCTTATCGTAGATAGGCATCAATTGTTTGGAGACCGCTATCGTGAGTGGATAGAGACGAGTACCTGATCCGCCAGCGAGGATAATTCATTTCATGATAATCAAACAACAAGACAGTAAAACAGTAGAAAGATGTAGGGAAGCACTATCGGTGCGTCCTCTCCAGAGTTATATCATAGCAAGTAATTTATTTGTATGCCATTCTATCGTTTTCGCTAAGCCCTTTTCGAAATCATAGACGGGTTCTCGTCAGAGCTCTTTATATAGCAATGAACAATCTATCGCATATCTCCTATCATGACCGAGCCTATCAGGCACAAATTCTATCGACGATTCATCCTTAGCAAAAGCAGCCAGTAGTTTATAGGTAATATCTTTATTGGAAATCTCATTATTTCCTCACAGATTATAGATCGATCAGGGCTTCGCTTGGGTGAAGATAGCCCATACACCATCATTGTGATCATCGACATGGATCCAGTCTCTCACATTACGACCATCACCATAGAGCGGCACTTTTTCTCCCTTCACGAGTTGAGAAATAAAACGGGGTATAAGCTTCTCATGATGCTGTCTGGGACCATAATTATTGGAACATCTCGATAGAGTGATATCGAGTCCATATGTCCTGTGAAATGCTTGTGTCAGCATATCGCCACTTGCTTTGGAAGTGCTATAGGGAGAATGTGGGTGCAATGGCGTCTGTTCGGTAAACTTGAGATCAGGACGATCGAGTGGGAGATCGCCGTATACCTCATCCGTCGATATATAATGAAATCTCTGAGCACCATATTCTTTGTGAGCTAAGAGGAGATTATTTGTACCCAAGATATTCGTCTCGAGAAAGATACTGGGATTGGCAATACTATTGTCAACATGACTCTCGGCAGCGAAATGGATACAGTCAGTAATCTGATGATCATAATAGACCGAACGAACAACTTGCATATCTCTAATGTTTCATTGGACAAAAGAGTAATTACTTGCTGACTGAACAGTCGCATCGATATTTTCAAGATGTCATGCATAGGTAAGTGCATCAAGATTCACAAAATGAATGTCAGGATAACGAGACACAAAACGATTGAGAAAATTTGATCCAATAAATCAACATCAACCGGTAACAAGGATACGCATAGGACAGCGAAAACTAAGACTAAAACTATAAAGCTAGATATGAGCTAAAGCGAATCTATAAAGACAATACTTTCAAGAAAGTAGTTAGCTTACGCTTTTAGCTTTTCTACTCTATCCCATACGTAATATTGATAACAGAACTAAACTCAAGCTGACCCAAAGCGATAGTACCAGATTTAGATTCAGCTGTCGCTGACATATCCATCTCCATTGTATTGGTCTGTACCGCTCCACGAGCATAATATGGCATGGGGTTGTCTCGTGAATTATTTTCGCTAATACTGATAGCTCTGGTCAGATCGACACCAACTCCATCAGCCATCTCTTGTGCTTTCTGCTTCGCTTTCGCGATCGCTGCGGCACGAGCTTCTTGGTAGACCGCCTTCTTATCTTCGATATCGTAGCTGATACCAGAGACATTGACACCAGCCACCGTAAGCAATGCATCGATACTACGAGGTCAGACATCTACATTGTCTGTAGTGACCTTTTTTATCTTCACACTCAATGTCTGTGATGCTCTATAACCAGTGAGTTTCCCTCTACCAAACGTATAGTCATATTCGGGATAAACGCTCATCGCTGTCGTCTGCACATATGCCATATCGACATTATTCTTCTGCAATATCTCATTCACTGCGACAAGAGTCTTCTTGACAGCATCATTGGCGGCAACACTCGTCGATGCAGTATGTGTGATCTCGATCGTATAGAGCAAGATATCTGGCTGAGCATAGACTTTACCATCTCACTGCACTGTCAATGTCTGAAACTGCTCTGGTGGCATCTGCTGGATAGTGATATCTTTGCCAGCAAAGAAATAGCCAACAACGATAATAGTCAGACATATTAAAAAAGTAGGGATCGTCTTCACGAGAGTATCGGTATTCATGTGTAGTGAGGAGAAGGATAAAATTAGTCTATCTATAGTCTTCTGTGGCTCTACTTGCAAGAGGAAAGCAATGAAGGAAATGTAAATAGTATAAAATGTATTGACTTTGTAATATACTATCAGTATCGTGATGTGATACCCTATCTTTACTATTTTGATGTGACTACACAGATGAGCTTAAATACAATGAAATGACCAACACAGAAAATACTGTGAGCATGAAAAAATCTCGCTCTCGCACTCATCCTCTGTTTCTCTTTTGTGGAGGCACATGGACAGTCTTATCAGAGTCCACCTAGCACACGAACAACAAAAACAGTCAAATCTATGGCAGACACACTCCAAGAGTGAGGTGGAAATATAGATTTCACAGAGCCTCAAAAAATTAACAAATTCAACATCAGCTGTATGGGACATACTGTCATGGATAGCATCAACGATAGTATAGAAAGAACTACAAGAGGCAAGAACATTAAGATAGATTTCACCAAGTTTAAGCATTTCAATTCCAACGAAGTCATCATCAATGAGGTAATGATAACCATACACGAACAAGGGAAAATTATATATTATACATTCACTATAGGATGAAGGTGAGTATATATGGATATCGACGATCATGAAAAGATACTTCCTCTCCTAGAGAGAATGGTAGATCAAATACCAACCAACGAAAATTCACCTACCGATTAAATAGAAACTCTCTAACTACCTACCCCATCTCCCTCCTCTAGGAGAGTTTTTTCAAAGCGTAAAAATACTTTCTCACATAAATCTCTTGACTTATAGATAGCGAAAGAATATGAGTGATAGTAGAAGGAGAAAGTCTCATAATGCAAGCACTAAGGGGATAATCATATAGTCTATGGTTTTACTTTGTATCGTATGAGCAGATGAAATTATGAAATCGATGACATCTCAGACCACCAGAAACTTTATCTTGATGAACATGAAAAAAGAATCTAATTATGGCAGCATTAGTCGTCTTGCTTCTTGGAGTGTGAAAAGTATCTGCTCAAACAAGAGATACCACATTATGAAAAGCATTATTATGAGTATTAAATAGTGGGTGATTTAATGATAGTTTAGAGGAACACATGGATACATGGTTTGAATGAAGTCACACTGATTATAATAAATCACTAAAGAACACTTTTATCGACCATATTCCCAAAAGGGAAGTCGAAGAAAATATAAATGACGAACTAGCACATAACTGATCTGGTTGGTCAATCAATCTCAAATGACTGTGAGGAAATTATGGTTCAAATACACTTATCGATCTTAAATACAATAATCACAAAACTGGGAAAGGTCTAAAACTATGAGATGCATTACCAGAAGATATGAAAACAAAACGTCTTACTTCCGAAGAGGTGAGGGAGATGACATTAGCTCTCATAGCCAATGGTCTGACTGATCCGTATGAGTCTGACATTATAGGAGAAATACAAACATGAAGCAATAAACTAGATATGGTAAGTAAATAACACTAAAAAACCCTCCCCCGAGGGGATTTTTGTAGCCATCATTTTCCTGCACAATCTATTGACTCTAGATAGTATTATATGTATAGTATCTTTATACGATTTTAGTTTCTGTATTCTATCACCATGAATTTTCGTAACACTATATGAACATTAGCGACAGTTGCACTCTTAGCAATTGCACCAAAAATGCATGCACAAACAACTGCTACTACAGATAGCATCCGTATAGCAACCCAAGCAGAATGATCGGACGACACTAGAAATAATAATATTAGACAGTTTCTTAACGAACAACAGACACTAATACAAGAACGAAGAAGCAATGGAGAACGTGTAGACGCCATGAATAAAAGAGGGGACGACCGTTATCATCCCTTAGCAAATTCAGATGCAGAGAAAGTAGGGATAAAAAGCATAACACCTAACGCTCCAACAAGAGATACCATGTCTACTCCAGTGGCTGAGATAGAAACACCTTTAACCAAAACTCTTAGAGAACAAGATGTCCTCAGGATATATCAAAAAACACCACAAGAGTTGTTCGAAGAACATGTAGAAAGATGATGAAAAGTAGTAGATATGACAAATTATCCGCCTAATCATCCAAAACATAAACCAACAAATGGATGATCAAATGAAAGTACACTTACTCCATGAGACAACTTAACTCCTCAAAAAGAATAAATCAAATTTTATGAGATTTTTTCAATACAAAAAACAACACGCTCGTCGTGTTGTTTTTTTATTCTCTCGACGACTACTTAGCCAAGACGAGACCGTTATTATAATCGACGGATTCATTGTGCAGGAGTGAAGAAATGGTATTCGCGAGTAATGTATCGATCGAAAGGACAGTACATCGATCAGGAAGATCGGTATGAGCGATACTATCCGTTGTGGTGAATGATTGGATGATTCATTGATCGAAGAGCTGTTGTAGCTCAGTGATGCTCTCACCATGGAGCATGCTATGCGTCACGATGACATGGACGGACTGAGCTCATACCTTCTTGATCTCAGCGATGGCAGCCATGAGTGTCCCTCCCGTATCGATCATATCATCATAGAGCAAGACATCTTTACCCACACAGTCACCATAGACCACAACCTTCTCTATCTTCTGGTCAGATCTATAATCTCTTTCTTTGAGTGTCGTGATATGATTGATATGGAGATCTTTGCTGATGGCGGATATTTTCTTCTTACCTCCCGCATCGGTACCGGACAAGACGACATTGTTTGTGTCCAGTCAGAGACGTTCTAGCACCGAGCGAAACATCCATCCCACACTGAGATTGATGAAGTTCGTCTGACCGCCACGATTGAGGATGACATCATTGTGGAGATCGACAGTGATCACATGATCGAGATCATGGCTAATCATATCACTCACCGCCAGGTGAGCAAGATTGGGTTTTCTCTTCTTGGTCTCGGCACAGCCGTTCGCATCATAGGCATCGTCTCTCGCATAGGGAAAGCTCGGGAGGATGAGACTCAACTGCTCTGCACCGAAGTCTTTGATCGTCTTGATCAGTCATCTCATCACCATATATCTATCATTGAGCGATGAGCTATCACCTGATGCATTGGCGAGATGATTGAAGAGATCCATCAGCAGTATGACAGATTTTCATCTCACGGATTCGGTGACCAGCATCTTCGGTGCTCCATCGAGGAAGTAGTCATAGTCAACCATCGATTGACCAACATCCTGACCGAGTAAAGTGACAAGCTTCTGCTGGACGCTATCAGCAAGGGGTGCTATCTCTGGTGTCGAGAAGAGGAGAATATCATGATCATGGGAAGTATGCATAAGTGAAAAGGAGAAAGAAATAAAAAGTAATAGCCTGACTTAGATATCATAACGGATCAATTCACTCACAGGGTAGTCAGCAAGCGTCTCTTGTCCTCCGATACCATGTAATCCTATGACGAAGTGACATCATTGCACTTCTCCGCCGAGTTTCTCGACCAGCTTACATGCAGCTGCCGCTGTCCCGCCTGTCGCCAAGAGATCATCGATGATAGCAACTTTTTGACCAGATGTGATGCTGTCGATCTGGATAGCTTGGGTATTGGATCCATACTCGAGGTCATAGCTCTCTTCGATCACCGCACCAGGGAGCTTGCCACGTTTTCTGACCATGACGAATGGCTTATGGAGCTGTTGTGCGACTGCTGTCCCGAAGATAAATCATCTCGCATCGAGTCCGACGATGACATCGGCATCTTTCGCTTTGCTAGCGAGTTGTTGGACAGCATGACGCAATGCTGCAGGGTTGTGGAGTAGTGGGCTGATATCTTTGAAGAGTATTCACTCTTTGGGAAAGTCTGGGACATCGCTGATATAGTCATGGAGATCGATCGCTGGTTGATATGTCTCCAAACGATCACTAAACTTGCCCAACTGCTCCGCCAAGACAGTCTCCACATCCATAGTCTGACCTGTATGCTGCTCAGTCAGTCCAAGTATCTGTGCGACAGCACTCTCGGTATGCATAGTCAGATCATCCAGTGATGCAGTCGTCCTGGAGTAAATGCCTCTATACTTTTGCATGACATCATTTCGCTGACCGAGACTGATAGCAAGCTCGACTGCGGAAGAAGTGAAGTCAGGCGATAGCATCGACATCTCCCCTGCTCCCGTCACTCTGTGATAGGCAGAGAGGAGATTAGCGATAGCGTCACGAGCTTCTGAGATGATTCATTCCTGATCGGACTGGACGACCGCTTCGACGAATTCGAGTCATTCTTGCATTGCTTTGTGGATGATAGCATCATCCGAGAGGCCGATCTGAGCTTCACAGCTGTTGATCTGAGAGAGAAGATGATTCATGGGCATGAGATATAAGAAATAAAACATAATCATAGTAGCTATTGCAATCAGGGAGACAATAGTTATTATACTTCTCTACACTAAGTACGAAGAAATATTAGGTATATACTTTGTCTTGCGAAGAAAAGATGATACATAACTCCCCTCCTAGCATCCATGTCGTGGTCGATGTCGTGATATTCAATATCATCGATCAGCAACCCCATATCCTCCTCATCCAGAGAGCCACCGCACCCTATCGTGATGCTCGGTGTCTGCCCTGATGATTCGTCGAGAGAGATGAAAGTGTAGAGCAGACAGTACATAAAGTACTCTATAGAGAGACAGGTATCATCAGTGATCATATCCAGCAATTTGCCGTCTTCTCCGAGATCCAGAGAGATCCGAGAGGCAGGACTATCAGTCTGTGATACTATGCGATACTTGCTGATGATACACTCACACCGAGATGAGGGAAGAAGCAGATCACTGCGAAGTTCGTCCCATGGAAGCAACTCCCCCCACTGGGTTTCGATCACGATGCGATCGTCAGGACTGCCTATGCGAGACTCCAGCACGATGTGCAGTGATCGGATATTATTAGATATTTCTTACCGAGATATTTCACGATGCTCCAGCTCCAGTCCTACTGCGAGATCATCTACAACCGCTCCTTCGAGAAAAGAAACTTTAGCAAGTATGTGCAGACACATTTTCGTATCCAAAAAACGAAGCAGAGAGAGCTCTATGTCGCTCATAGACCTGCGTCGTTGTATAAGTTTTTGTAAGAAAATTACTAACTTACCTGTAGTTCTTCTGTTCAAGAACGCCTCTTCAGAGATCTAGAAAAGTTATCAACTTGGGATTTATCGAGTCACAATACTGTCGCGATCTCTGCATGCGTCCTTCTCTGTTGTTTAGGTAGTTTCAGGTTATCTTCTAAAGCAAACACTAGAGATTCCTTCACATCAGCAATATTAATTTTCTTACCATAAGTATTATATCTTTGTATAATTCATTTATCAGCCAGTCTTTTTCTTACTCTCACTATTTTATCGATAAGAGAATCTTGGTCTGCTTCATCAGAAAAGTTTTCTTGAGGCCATATTTCTTTCGCCAAGACAAGGTTGGATTTCTGACCATTACATAAGAGCAATGCTTTGTAAATAGGTCTATTCTCATAGCTAATATTAATACCAGTCTTTGCAAGCTGTTGATCGCCATAACCTTGCTCCTCAAGTCTGGTTCTTATCCTATTTACCCACGATATAGATACATCAAATAGTCTTGCTAATTCTTCACAACTCATCTGCAAGTCTCTTACTCTCAATAAGAACTCTATCTTTTGTTCTACTGTCTTTTCATAGCGGTATTGCTTTTTATCTACATATATAAGATTCTTCAAAGCCACATTTGACCAATCATCATTATGGGGGATAACGATATATTCCTTATCCTTATTTGCTACAGAGCGGGTTTCTCCATATCAATGGATATGGGAACCGAAGTACTCTTTCATAAGTTTGATCACATTATATTCTTTATAGGCTTTACGATCGCCCTTAGGTCACGCTTTTCTGATACAGATTTTGACATAAGGAGCTTTATTATCAGCTTTAGAGAGATACTTTAGCTCTTTACCTACTGGACCGATGACGGTACCTGCAGTGGTGATCGAGTATCAAGGATAAAATTCCCTCACTGACTGAGGAGGTTCCCTTCCTTCTAGAGCCCCTCTCTTTATACTATACTCTTGTTGCACCACAAACCTATCTGTTATTTCTGGCAATCATTGCTTACCCATACCATGCTTCAAAATTAAAATCTCTTATAATTGTAAGAATAGTAAAAAATAAATCAAATTTTGTAAGACTTTTTTCAATCAAAAAAACAACACGACTAGCGTGTTGTTTATTACATGTTATAATAGTTAGGATTACATAAATTGAAGAATTAGCGATTTAATATTAGTTACTAATGCGATAGCACCCTCTACTGTTGCAGCAGATTCAACAATTCACCATAATCCTTTAATCTTCTTAGTATCTCTTTGTGCTAGTGCTAGTTCATCTGCCAAATTATTAATTGCATCATATACATCTTTATTACTCTGCAGTAATCCCTGTAAATTAGCAAGCAGCATGAATACTTCTGAATTAGAATCCGTTGATCCAGCATTGGCACCTACTACAGTATCATTCGATCCCCCTTTTGCATTATTTCAAATAATCATTGGGCGATTCAATATACTATTACCATTCAAGTCTGTCGCATCAATAATAACATTACCACTACCGTGCACGTTTCTATTGCCTATGATGACATTATTATCACCTATTGTTGAAAAATTCATTTTGGATGAGAGAAAAAATAAAGAATCTTATAATTCATTGCAATATAGCCTATAAAACCTTATACATACTTTCACATCAAGAAAATTTGTTTCATAAAAGGAACATCAGCCCCCATACTCACTTGCGATGAGTTGGGTGTTTTTTTACCACAGAAAGATATACATAACAATAGATTACAAACTAAAATAAAAAGAGAAACGGATGCATGACTGCACTATCGTTTCTCTTTGATATAGATTGTTATTGCTAGTTGGCGGGGGTCTCTCAATAATAATGAATATTTTTGTTTAACGATAGTACATTTTATTTCTATTTTTGACAACTTTCAACTATTTTCAACCAAATTACTGACAACTCTCACACATCACCTTCTCAAAGGGATCCATCGGACATGCACCATTGGCATAGAGTTCTCCTTTCTCGAGCTTCTGCACATACTCCTCTCCTTTCTTCTCGACGAGCATCGCTCTGATCTGTTCTTTATTTTCTATTGTCGCTTCGAGTTTCTCTCATGCTTTCATTCCCTCTGTCTCTCATTCTTTTACTTCTTCCGCCTGTGCTACTCTCGCTCCAAACCCTCTCGGTGTCGCGACTGCACTGACATCTGTCGGGACAGTATTTTCTCCAAGTCAGACTTTAGTACTATCTTCTTGTGCTGCGACCTTCGCTCCAAATCCTACTCTTCATGCACTCTTATTCACTGTTTGCGTGTATTTTTCTCACTGCAGCTTCTTTTCGATAAAGCAATAATACGTGCCCTTGAGTCATTTTTTCCATGCATACATATAGACATCGTACATCTCTCCCCTCTCGGATTCATCCAAGTACATATTACGAGAGATACCTTGATCGATATACTTCTGCAGAGCAGCAGCCACATCGATCTGAGCCTTCCAGTCTACTTCATAGGCAGTCTTGAAGAGCGATGTATCGATCACTCATTCGAGAGCTGCGATACCCATCACACTACCGCCATTGGCGATGATGCGGTTTTTGATACTTTCATTCCATGCATTCTTGGCTTTGAGCTGAGCGACGAGCATCTCATTCACGATCATAAACTTCCCTCCCATCGTCTCACGAGAGTAGATATTGGAGAAGTATGGATCGACGGTACTCGAGACTCCTGCGATGAGCGAGAGATTCGCTGTCGGAGCGATAGCCATGAGGAGTGCATTACGACGAGGAGCGTAGTCATAGGTGTCAGGATTGTAGTGACCGAATGTCCCTCTCGTCTCCGCAAGCTTCTCAGAAGCTGCGAGTGATTCTGCTTGGAGGAATGCACCTATTCTATCACAGACACGGATCGCATCAGGACCATCAAATGCGACATTGAGCAAGACAAAGACATCTGCCAGACCCATAATACCGAGTCCGATCGGTCTGAGATCCATCGTATTTTGTCTGGATGCTTCCGATGGGTAGTAGTTGAGCTCCATCGCATTGTCGAGTGCTCTCACAGCGATATGGATCGTCTCACGCATCGTCTCTCGATCAAACAGATCCATCCTCTCATCGAGAGTCAGAGCCACCATATCGATGTCAGCCAATTTATCTTTGTCTAGATATGCAGGTAAGCTGAGTGATGCAAGCGTACAGACTGCGGTACTGCCCTCGTGATTGGGGATAGAGATCTCCGTACAGAGGTTGGTACTATGGATGACGCTATAGCTCGGTGCTTGGTTGAATCTATTGTGGGTGTCTTTGAAGTTCATCCAGTAGTTACCCGTCTTCGCCAATTGGAAGAGGATACGATCGTAGAGCTCACGAGCTTTGACTTTGCGGGCGTTTTTGAGTTCACCACGTTCTGCTTTGTCGCAGTAGTCGTCATAGTGACGAGTAAACTCATCGCCTCGTGTCTCGAGGAGCTCTGGACACTCATGCGGATCGAGCAACCATCGGTCTTGTTCGTTCTCGACTCTCTGCATGAAGCAGTCTGGTGCCCAGATACCCGTATTCAGACTCGGTGTACGGAGATACGGCGATCCGTTCGTCTCTTTGAGATCGAGAAATTCGTAGATATTGTAATGCCATGGCTCCATATACATCACTTGTGATGCACGACGACGACCACCCTGGACGACACCATTGATGACGGTATCGAAGATCTTAATGAATGGTATAGGACCTCAGGACTTCGCATTGATACTGTAGATATGTGCTCCACTTGCTCTGAGCTTCGTGATACTCGTCCCTACTCCTCCAGCGTATTTGGCAAACTGGGCAGTCTCGTTGACCTTATCCATGATCTCGTTCATACTATCACCGACGACGTTGATATAACAGCTACTAAACTGTGACGCACTCGTCCCTGAGTTGTACAATGTCGGTGTCGAATGGAGATAATACATCGCGGAGAGTTTGTCGTAAACAGACACCACGAAAGCTTCTTTGTCTGACTCACACAATGACAGTCCCATAGCTACACGCATCCAGAGCCATTGTGGTTTCTCGATGATATTTCTCGTTCTATCTTTCATGAGATATCTATCATAGATCGTCGAGATACCGAAGAAGTTGAAGAGATCATCATTTTCGGGTTTCATATGTTGTTCGAGGAACATGAAATCGAAGTCTTTGAGTCTCTTGTCGAGAAGTCCTTCATCGACTGCATAGTCGATATAGGATTGGAATGAGGAGAATCTATGGGTCACTTGACGATTGATGATCTTGATAAGCTGTCTGGCAGCGATACGATCGTAGAGTGGATCAGAGGAGATAAGCATCTCGGTAGCCTTGAGGATGATTTGATCGAGTTCTTGTGTATTGACTTCGTCAGGGAGCTTGAGTTCGACATTTTTCATGATCTTAAACATCGCGACGCCTGCTTCTTCACCCGTGGTGATACTATTGACGAGAGAGGTGATCGCTCCGATGAGCTTTGCAATTTCAAATGGTTCGCGTGTACCATCGACATGGATAACTGTGTGTGACATGGTTCGTGTGGTGGAATGAGAGGGATAAAACGGTTATGTAATCTTTCTATATGTTGATCGCTTTGATACTATTTCTATATCTTCTTTTCGGCATGAGGAATAATCATAGACATATCTGATAAGCCACAAGACTCATTTGATTGTATGTGGTGTGGTACTTCTATATAATGTGAAATATCTTCTGATTATTCTCCATACACAAACGAAAAAGCCAACATTCTGATAAATAACTTGATCTGCTTGTCTCATATATGGGAGATAGCTTCCCAATGCTGTTCACTCAATGACCCAGTCATCATGCGTATTGATAAATTCTTCGATAATTTTATGCCTTTCTTCTTTGGGTCTTTTATGGGTGTATTTGATACGATAACGAACATCGTCGATATGAAGAACTATAAGATGGTGCTCTTTTGCTAACTGTAAGGCTTTCGTTGTCTTACCTGATCATGGTGGTCAGAAGATTCGTATTTTCATATGTCTCGATCATTCCACTAAAAGAGTTTTTTATAACGTAC
>CAZBFX010000001.1:1806-56905 GCA_964491325.1 uncultured Candidatus Peribacteria bacterium | reverse complement strand
TGTATGTTTGGTTATTGTAACTAAGTACATCACACTGTTCTCATTGATTGAGATAGCCATTATTACATCAAAGTGGTGGCACAAGAGATGTCGTAGTAGTACAACTAAATGTACTACCACCGAAGCTAAACTGTGCAACGCCGGACACATTGAGAGAAGTAAATGATCTATTGGTAGTTATACCCGTTAGATTCCATGACGAGACAGATGTTCATGAGAGGGTGATTCATGTTGCTATATTATTTGTTGTTGGAAGATTGATGGGTCTTGTCAAACTATTTGGTCGTGTCGTGGTCAGCGTACCACCAGAAAGAGGTACATTGCCTGACAGAGTAAGAGTATAACTAAGATTCACCTGTTGACCTGACAGATCAAGTCCATATGATGTCTGCCAAGGAGCAGATCCGCTTATCACCAGATTACATCCTATCTGAGGGATAAGAGTGCCGGTCACTGTAGAAATATTATTGGCCCAATTGGTATCAATCAATCATACGCCTGACGCACTCAACACTCCTGTTGCAATAGCAGTATTGACATAAGAAATTCCTGTAGTTGGTTGAAGATTAAGATATCATGTTATAATAAGATATCACGATTGTCATGGACCAAGAACAAAAAGATCTGTTCTTAAAGGAGTATTTATTCATGTATATATATTTAGACCTCATGTATAAAACAAAGGACTCAAATTAGATGTATGAGAAGCATATGTAATAAACGATGGGAGTATATCTTGAATAATAATATTATATCCTGTAGCACCGCCGTTATTGACAACAGTCAAAAGAAATGATAGAGGAGATCATAATGATGGCTGACCTGGATCAAGGATGGTCTTAATGATCTCAATTTCAGGAAGAGGAACTATAGAAAAAGTATGGAGAGCATTGTCTGTACTGAAATCAATATCACGAGTTGTAGTTGTTACCAATCATGTATTGGTAATAGTACCTGATGCGACAAACTGATTGTAATATGCTTGAAAAACAACATTCCCCGAAGCTCACGCTGGGACACTGCCAATATTCCATGTAATGAGATTGCCAGACGCAACTCATGTTCAGCCACTGATAGTGCCTAGATACGTAAAGACTGACGGTAATGTATCATGTATAACAACATTGGAAGCTCATGTCGTGCCATGATTAACATATGATAAAGTATAGGTAACAATAGTACCTGAAATACCATTGATAGCTCACGTCATAGTCTTTGTGAGTGTCATCTCTGCCATACCACCGATCGCAAATGATGCAGTATCGACATTGTCACCAGTAAACAACTCTATTGTAGATAACGGAGAAACTGATCATGTATTAGTGACAATAGTCGCAATCGGATAATTATCGTTGAGCCTACCTGTAAGAATAATAGTCGCAGGAACGCCTGTACCATACCATGCACCTGGAGGGCATGATCCTATACTACCTGTTAACTGAACAGGAGAAAAAGAGAAGAAAGTAACCTGAGAAGGCCGAACATCCATAATACACCAGTCACCCGACCATACCGATGTACCGCTATTTGTCACCGTTAGACTATAAGAAACTATATCGCCAGACAGTACCGCATCTGATCATGTCAAAATATTCTTCTGTAGCACTAGATTGGGAAGTCATAAAATAGTTCAGGTAGCGGTCCCATCATCTACAACAGTACACACCAATGGATCAGTACAAACAAAATCAGCGTTATTGCTATAGAGCGTACCTGCTGGATAATTATCATTTAACACTCCTGTGAGGATTATTTTGATTGACCCTATTCCAGGATCAACATATAATCCTGTTCGCATAATAGTAGATCATGAAAACGATGGTGGCGTTATAGATCCAGATAAGACAGAGGAACTAAGATAGGTAATCTGCGACGGTAAAATATCTGTCAGCACTCATGTTATTCACGATGTTCATGTATTAGTAACTGTTATAACATAAGAAACTACATCACCAGAACTATAAAGCGTTCCATTCATATTAGGAGAGAAAAATTCTTTATTCACAAGAACGCTTCAGAAACCGGCAACAGTACCAGTGACAGTTGCCATAGCATTATTACAAATGAAAGGTAACTGACAGGTGAAGTTCGCTGTGTTTGTATACAAGGTACCGGCTGGATAATTATTATTGAGAACTCATGTCAGAGTAACAACAAACGATCATGAAGCAGGTATAGATACTAGCAAACCAGTAGCTCATGTCGCAACTGAAGGATTTGATAAAATAAACGTTAATTGTGAGGGTCGTATATCAGTGACAAAACCTGTTACTGTTGTTGTTCCAGTATTAGTGATAAGGATCTGATATGTCACCATATCTCAGGACTGACTCACACCACCGCTCATTGGTAAAAGAAATTGTTTAGTCATAGAAACCGCTCCAAATCATACGATTGTTCACGTTGCTGAAGCAATAGCATTATTACATACTGACGGCAAAATACATGTATAGGTAGCTGTATTTGTATATGTTGTATTGGCTAGATACGTACCATTAAGTACTCAGGTTATCAACATTGAATACGATTGTCAGGCAGCAATATTTAATCAACTTATCGTTATCGTCTGACCGCTTATCGTAGCAGGAACGCTTATAGATACTATACTCAATTGTGGTGGAAATACATCGACAAAAGTTCAGGTTATTGCAGCCGTACCTGTATTAAAAATCGTGACAGCATACATGACTGTCTGTCCTGATTGCGATATCGCACCGCTCATATTAGGGGAAGTGATATCTTTAATAATGCTCACCGCTCCAAATCACACTATCGTCCCTGTTGCCGTAGCACTAGTATTGGTACATGGCACTAGTGATACCTGACATATAAAATCTGCAGTGTTTGTATAAAGCGTTCATCATGAATAATTATTATTCACAACGCCTGTTACTATAATACTGAAACTTCCCGACGCTGGGACAAAGAAATTATTTGTTCATCCTATAAAAGGCGATATCGATGAAGTGAGGTATGTTAATTCTCATGGAAAAGTATCATTTATTCTTCATGTAACTCAAGCCGTTCATGTATTAGATACAGTAATCCTATAGGTAACTAAATCTCATGATCTACTTACATTACCACTCGCATTTGGTGCGATAATGGTCTTCATCATACTTAGTGCACTAAATCATAGTATCGTTCACGTTACAGATGATGTCGCATTATTACAAACAGATGGTGAGAGACATGTATACGTCACAGTATTTGTATAAGGCGTATTGGCTGGATAATTACTATTGAGTCTACCTGTCAAAGTAATCACACTTGTTCATCATGCAGGAATTGTAAATCACGACCATGTGATAGTCTGACCCACAACAGATGACTGTGGTATGGATGATGAAATATAATTGAGATGTATTGGCCAAATATCAGTGATAGTGCCAGTGACCGAAGCTGTACCTGTATTTGTCAATGTAATCTCGTAGGTAACGAGATCTCATACTTGGAAAATATGACCGCTCGCATTCGGTGCTATAATCTCCTTCACAATACCCAGCGATCCAAATCACACTATCGTACCTGTTACCGTTCCATTATCCGCTACAGCACATACCGATGGCGACTTACATGCAAAACTTGCATTATTTAGATATTGTGTTCATCCAGAATAATTATTATTTACTACACCTGTTATGGTAATTATTCTTATCTGTCATGCAGGAATAGAAAAACCACTCCACACAGGATTTATTCATGTTACTGATGCTACAGGATTTGATGAAATAAACGTTAATTGTGAGGGTCGCATATCGGTCACATCTCCCGTTACCGTTGCTGTACCACTATTTGCTAAAGTAATTTGATATGTTACAAAATCTCAGGATCTCGATACATTTCCACTTAGTGGAGAAACTATTGTCTTTGTCAATGTAAGAGATCAAAATCCAACTATCATTCACGTAACCGATGCTGATGCATTATTACACACAACTGGTGACTGACATGTAAAAATTGCATTATTTGTGTATACCGTATTTGCAATGTAATTATTATTTACTCTCGCAGTAATGTTTATTATTCATGTCTGACCAGCCGGTATGGTAAAGTTTGACCATGTGACCGTCTGCCCAACAACTGATGTTGGCGTCAAAGATGATGATACATATGTCAACTGTGATGGTAACGTATCTACCACTGCTCCTGTTGCTGTCGCTGTTCAAGTATTTAGTAGCAATAACTGATAGGTGACAAGATCTCATGATATATTTACCAAACCACTCGCATTCGGCGAAGTGATTGTTTTTGATATACTAAGAGAGGCAAATCAGAGAACATTTCATGTTACAGTAGCTGTAGCATTATTACAGACTGATGGAGATAAACATCTAAAGTTCGCTGTGTTTGTATACAAGGTACCGGCTGGATAATTATTATTGAGAACTCATGTCAAAGTAACAACAAATGATCATCACGCAGGAATTGTTACCATCAAACCCGTCGCTCAAGATGCGATAGAAGGATTCGATGAAATAAACGTTAACTGTGAGGGTCGTATATCAGTGACAAACCCTGTTACTGTTGCTGTTCCAGTATTGGTGATAAGGATCTGATATGTCACTCTATCTCCAGATTGATTTACATAACCCCCAGTATTTGGAGCGATGATAGACTTTGTCATATTAACAGCTCCAAAACCAATTACTCTACCAGCAGCACTAGCTGTAGCACCATTACAGATAACGGGCGATTGACAAGTGAAGGTGGAATTATTGGTATAGATAGTATTTGCTGGATAGTTATTATTTAACCTTCCTGTCAAAGTAATAATGCCAGTTCATCATGCAGGAATTGCAAATCACGACCATGTAATAGTCTGTCAGACTATAGATGTTGGCGTCAATGATGAAGATACATATGTGAGTTGTCATGGCAAGGTGTCGACAACGAGACCAGTAGCTGCTGCTGTTCATGTATTTACTATTATGATCTGATACGCGACGAGATCTCATGACATATTTACCAAACCACTCGCATTTGGTGCGATAATTGTCTTCGTCATACTTAGTCCTGGGATGCCGAGAATCGTCGATGTCACCGGCGATACTCATGTCGTAATGATAGCACCAGGGATGGTAGATCATGTTGTGATAACTCATGTATTCGTAAACGGCTGGCCAGGCAAAGCAAGAATATTATTGAGTGATAGTGTCACATTATAAGTATAAGTCGTATTGGCTGGAATCGTCAGACCACTCCAAATATAGGTATTTGTCGGTATAATAACGATAGGATTGGCAAGAATCGGACTAGCACCTACAGGTGTAATAGACGAAATAGTAAACCCAAAAGGAACATTATCACTCAAGACGATGCCTGTCGCAGTTACCGATCACGAATTTGTTATAGAGATTTGATAGGTCGTATTTCATTGCACAATAGCACCACTCGCACCGATCTGTGGAGGGTTGCCTGTAAGTATCTTATTGACAGACAGACGAGGATAGGGGAAAACCGATACGCTACTAGTGTGAATAGTAATAGGCATCGTGAGATTAGATGGATTATATACTGTGACCGTTCATGTATTTATGATGCGATTGTAGGGTATAGCATTAGGAGCTACTATCGTCACTATAGAGAAAAAAGCAGTCTGACCCGGCAAAACAGTACAACCATTGGAAGAAAGAATATTAATCGTACTTATTGAAAGCGTACATCCAGGTAAACTAGTTAGAAATGCTGTCACTATTAAATTAGAAGGGACGCTATCATTTAAAACCATCACAACCGGTCATGTACTATTGTTAGTGTATGATATTGAATACCAAACAGTATCTCAAGCATTTGAGTAATTAGTATTGCCAACAGCATGATGAGAGACGAGCACTTCTTTAGCCATAGTACCACTGTAGACAAACTGTGCAGAAGCACTTGATGTCAGTAATGACATGAACCCGAGAGCGAGACATACAACAAGTCAGACTATATACTTTTTCATAAGGGAAAGAAAAATGAAACAAAGAGTACTCTATATTATTAATGTACTAATGCTTGGAAAACAATAGTGCCTGATCATCATGATGGTAATGGACAGACGGATGTATTATTGAGATTTGTTCATGAGACACCTGCATTACATCACCAAAAAAGTGTGTTTCCTGACTGAACAGGTGGACGAGGCAGACCGTTGAGGGTCGCACTATTGGGGACATAAGTCAGTGCTGATGACAATGGATCTATGATATAGTAACTATTGAGCTGACTACCTGTATTGACGAAATGTATAGTATATGTGAGTACTTGTCATGAGAAGATAGTTCATGTATTGACTGTCTTGAGGATAGTAAATCATGGATTATGTAAGACAGTAACAGACGCTGTATCAAAGATGTTGGTAGTATTATAGAAAAGGTATCATGTATTGATGATAACTGAACCACTAGCTATAGAAGGATTGACGACACAAGAGAATGATATCTCTCCTGTCGATCATGGAAGCAATGATCCATACAGATAGCTAAAGTTTGATCATGAAAGGAATGTCGGACCATGACCATTAACAAAGTAACTAGTACATGTCAGTCATGCAGGGAGAGTATCAGTAATAGTCACTCCCGTAGCAGTGACATTGCCCGTATTACCAAAACGCAAAGTAAACCAAAAAGGTAATCATGCCTGCACTACAAGATTATGATTATGACTGCTCGTATAAGGAGGAGAAACGGTTTTTTCTATTCGAAGATTAACTTGCGGACTATAATAACCAGCCAACTGAAAATCGGCAGTATCTTGGATAGGAGCGAGAGTACTAATACCATATTGATTACCCCATGGATCTAAGATAGTATACGGATATCAAGCAGGAAGAGATAGAAGGGCCGTATTCCTCTCTATACCGCAATTGCCACTAGGAGTAACTATACCATCAAGTATAATAGTAACTGTCACAGGACCAGGAACAGCTAACTGTAGTAGTGGGTATCATGTCAGGAGAAGTGATGGAGAGATATTGACAGAATCAATAGACGCATCATTTGCACTAAAACATGCCGGCCAAATATCAGCAATACTTACAGACGGTAGAGCAGCTCATGTCTTTGTGATAGTAATACGGTATGATAGAGTATCTCATGAGTTTACCAGGAGAGCACCATTATGATTACTTTCATATTGGGCATAATTTGCCATGCCTCAGGTCTTTATTTCTTTATTGAGAGTAATAGATGTAGGAAGATTGACAATGACAGCATTGGATGGCGTAGTTGTGATGGCACTACCTGTAGACCATGTCATAGACCCATGATTCGTATACGATGATCTTGCACTCGTGATGAGACAGCTAAAGTATATATTCACTGTATGATTGGTTTGCAATACAAGAGGAGGATTGAATGTCCATACGGCTTGATTAGGGACTTTATAGACAGACGATGTGATAGCTGGCATTCAAACAATATGATACATATTTGAAATGGCAACCACCGGACAATTGAGACCTGGAATAGTAGCATTGATAGCATTGTCGACAATAGTAGACAGATAAGCAGTTCATGCACCTGTATTAGTAATTTGTAAACGATAGTCTATCATGTCACCCACTGCTCATGTTAATGGTGTCGTTACAAAAGCCGAACCATTTGGCAGACTACCACTCATGATATAATTCGTCGCTCATGGTCTGATACGCTGATATTTGGTGATAGCGAGAGATGGTGTAAGCGGAGTATTATAATTCATAACAACATGACTATCAACAATCTCTATATTTCATACATAAAGGTTTGCGATATTTGTTCTCGTAGTAGGACTATTGGTCAATAATGTCCCTCTGATAAAGAATGTCACTGATGCTCATGGAGCAAGCTGAAAAGCAGATGACTGATGAGTAGCTGTATTGTATGTCACTGTCGTAGGTGTGACGATACCACCAGTCACAATAGTCACTGGATTAGTCGTCGCATACACAAAACCGGCAGGCAACTGCTCACGGAGACTTATACCTGTATGGGTACTTAATATGGTGCTAGGATTTGAGATAATAACTCTATACTCTATCTGATTCCCTGACGAATACGATAACACACCCGTCATATACTGACCAGTACTAGGTGTATTCCTCGTGATATTCCTCTGTGATTTGATGATTATAGGATCGACATACTGGACCACTTGCGGCAATACAAGAGTACATGTCTGACTACAGGTCGTCCCGACTGGCTGTCATGCAGGGATATAAGGTGATGTGACTCATGGCGTACCAGGATCACATTGTTCATTCACTCCCCCACCAGCAGCCAAAGCGTAGGGCAAAGTCTGACTTCCATTTGTTGGTTGTTGTCCACTTATGTCTCTATATCCATTACCACATCGAGATGTATAGTAATTTTTACATTCGAGAGCATGAGTCTGTTCTCATTGTGATCGTGTAATACTATTAGTAGAAATAGCATTTAATGTTTGCGTATAATGATTGGGCCATAATGGACCATTAGCAGTACTAGGATAATTAGTATTCAGAAACCATGAAGAAGGAACACCAAAATCGCCCGAGTTTGCCACAGGGAAAACTTGATAGCCAGACGAAAGAGGTCAATTATGATCTCTGTATGTCACATAACGAATCTGATATGCTACTTGTGCATAGGCATCTTGAGGATTTCTCGATGCAGGTATTTCGAGTAGGATTGGCTCACTCGTCACCGCCCTTACTCGTTGATTGAGGGGAGCAACTTTCGATAATCTAAACCAAGCATTATTATTGGCAAGAGAATAGTTCTGATTATTTGTTCGTAAACTCAGTGCATTCGATCCACTTATAGGCGTATGATAAAATACCTCTGTACCAACAAAGTTATTAAAAGTAGGTAATATGAGAGCAAGTCTATAAGTATTATTGTTATTACCTACGATAGCGAAGTTATCTTTGAGGTAGAGTGGATCATAACTATCAGGAAGTGTATCACCATCACGATCACCAGAAAGATAATATCTCTGATTAGAATATGCACCGACGCATTGAGACTGCGTATACTGTGTATTCACTCTCGTCTGTTGAAAAAATCGCTGATTACCTGCTTGTGGGTTACTGAGCATGGCACCATTTCTTCCTGGAAGTGTCTGTGCGAAAGCGGTAGAAGATATTACCACTATAGCAGACAATGACAACAATACAAGACTCTTCATAGATGAGAACATAAGGATAAGAAATATATGATTAAAGTTTATGGTCTTACTTTTCATGCATCGGTAGGGGTTCAAGTATTATCCTGTCCTCATTCTCATCCGTTTGAACCTCATCACACGATTGGTGTATCGCCTTGATGACCATCTCATGGATTGGATATAGCATCAGGTTCACGAGGTCATCATCTTAGTCAGAGATTAGCACCAAATATTACTTCTTTCCTCTCTCTCATAGCAATACCTCTCGTATAGGGTGTACTGACATAGAGTCTACCACCACGAGCATCACCCACTACTTCTTCGCTCACTTCACTGATGCGACCATCTTCAACGATAATAGCTGTTTTGACATCTCATCCTGATACATCATCATAACAGACACTTTCGATTTGCATACCTATTCACTGATTACAACACTCTCCTTGAAGATATGCGATCATATTCGCCTTTACTGATATCTCTCTTCCATTGATCACCACTGATTCTCACATTAACAATTTCTTAAATGTCGCATCATCAAGTGTAAAACTTCACAATCAGTCTACTTGCTTGATCTTATCGTAATATGATTGCTTTGCCACAGCAAATTCATGCACATTTTTTTCGATTTTATTGATAAACCATGTCTTTGCAAGAGCTTTTTCATTTCCATCGAGTACTTTCAATGCAGGTTTATCACTCGTTCAATAAATATTCACATCACCCAATCATGAGAGTGAAAATCATTTATTCTGGATCACACTTCCACTATTACGGTAATATGATGTGAAACCTATCACATTAGCATGTGACGTATACTTTCACTTCTCAAACTGCGTACTCATCGTATCAGGAAAGTTACTCTTGTACCATGTCGAAGTAAATTTATCACCAAATCATTCCTTAAGAGCGAGTGCATTATAGACGCCAGCTCTCTTAGTATTCAAAGCATTAATAGTCTGACCAATATACGCTTTATCCTCGAGAGAGAAGATCTGCTTCATCTTATTGATAATATAAGTCTTGCTGTTATAATCACTTGATGACAATACATTTATAGTATGCAAGAGTATTTTCGATGCTTGTGTAGAAGATGTGTTTTTGAGACCATTGGTCAGTATCTTTTTTAATAGTCACACAGAATTATCAATATCTACTTGAGTAATACTACTCTTCACCGATGCATTCAATGTCTCCATAAACTGATAATATAACTTTCTATTATCAGCGAGATCTTCCAACTCAGAGAGACCAATAACATGTGCATCCGAGAATGCGGTCTTTCTGATACTATCAATATAAGAGTTTTGATAACTATCGAGGATATTAGTTATTTCACAGTTTATTTCTTGATGGGAAGAATTCCCATCGACGAAATTGATAGCGAGAGACTGTTGATTACCAATCATAGGGAGAGCTTGAGCACTATAGCTCTTGTTACTTGGATTATACTCCAGGACAAGTTTATGCCCAAGGGGGAGAGACAATACACCATTGGTTACCATAACAGGACTATACGAAGTGATGACTGCATTCGCATTTTTCAGATCAAACGAGATCTTTCCCGCATTGATAGAACTTGCGATAGCGAGAGGGAATTGAGAGTTATTATATAATGCCCTCATGTCACTATTTTGATTGATAGTATTGGTCGTCAAGAGAGTCTTCGTAGGATCAAGTCTCTCCGTAGCATAACGAATCATGAGAGATCATGTACCAGGAGTCGTGATGAAATGGAATTCACGCTGACCGTTTATCATCTTCTCCGATACAGTCACGGTGCCTGTCGTAGGGAGAGAGATCATACCATTCACAGGTACAGGCTTGTATGTGAAGCCATTATCTACTTTGACATTGATCTGACCATTAGCGACATTTCCATCTGCTTCAAGTATAGGAAAGGATGTGTAGGCATCAGTACGGAGATTAGTGAATGTTTGTGTGATATTGCTTGCAGAGATGACTCTCGTCTCTCCCGCTCTCTTTGCATATTCTTTGGCATTTGCCAAGAATACCTCTTCACTCAGAGCTAACCAACTAGGATCAAGCGATCTTCATGCTTGGAGTCTCATATCATCAGCTTCGGTCTTATTATCTCCTAGATTGAGGGTATAACCAGTATTCTGACCTGCGGCGAAGCTACCGAGACGAACTATCGTACTCTTGGGGATGTAGAAACAATGACTTTTTTCGTCATGCATAATACATCACTTGAGTGAAGGATCGATACAGATCTCTGACCGATTATGAGCATAGAGAGCATCAGGGATTTTAATCAGATCGACACCATCTCTTTTCTCCAGAGAGATAGTAGGCTCAGCACCTGCTGTCTTTCTCGCATAAGTCGTTAGTTGATAGTTGAGGAAATCTACTTCTTCCTGACCAATAGTCTTGGATTTTAATCTATTACCTCGACCATAGTTCTTTGCATTCTCGATATCACGGAGTGATTCTCTCGAATCTGCGTAGGTAGCAGTATAGTATTTTTCAAACGAAATAGATGCTGACAAGACGGGTGTCGATATAGCGAGGATATAATCGATACCGAGATCAAATCAGGAGAACCCTCCTCTCGTCTTCTCGATAGCAAGATTTTTTCGTTGGACTGCATAGTACTCTGCCAACATATCTGCTGCATGCATTTTGTCCTGTGTTCATTGGTTAGCACAGTCGAAGTAAAGCATTCACTTGTAGAGATTCTCCGCTGCTTGATGCATATCGTGTTTGGAGTCAGAGAATGTCTTCTGCAATACTTTCTCGATCGCATCCACAGCTGCTTGTTTCTTAGCAAAGAGGACAGCAGAGCTTCTAATAGTCGTAAGATCTGGGAGTAATCAATCAATCTTGAAGAGCTTATCGGTGACGGATTTCATCTTCGTACGGATAGCAGCATATTCACGTTCGATACCTGCTTGACGATTGATGTCGATACCAGTGTGGATACCGATAGTCGGTGAGACGATAGGACCAAACATGACGACACCATAGTTGACACCGACATGTGCAGTGACGAGAGGCTTTGCATCGAGTGTTTTCTTGAGTTTATCTTTATTGAGTTCTCGTTCTTTGCTGATCGATTGTCCGAGAAATGGTGTAAATCCAGCAAGTGTGAGACTCGATCACGCTCATGTATTGAGTGATCGTCATCTTCCCATATCGACATGATGCCCGAGAGAGAATCATACCATAGGCGAACTACCTGACCCATCTCATCAGACCACACCGAGAGCGAGATGTGCAGAGAGTCCTTTGAGTATAGTATCAAGTGATGCACTTACTCCTACACCGACTCATCCAGCATTTCTCGTTTGGATGACATAGTCAAGGACAGCAGCATTGATCTGTTGGATAAAAGCCTCTCTTTCTCCCGCAATCATATCTGTCATACTTCTCTCAGCAGCTTCAGACATGAGATTCTTCCATTGCGTACTACCAAAGTTATTGATTTTATCGAGTTCTTCTTTGGATACACCGAGTTGTTCTGCATACTTATCGAATGAACGCTTCGTTTCTTTTTGATTTTCAACAAAGCCAGTAGTACCATACTTCATGATGGCATCGACAGGGACAGGACTCTGGAGCATAATATCCTGAAATCCTTTGAGATAGCCAGGGTGAAGAGAGAGAAACCCATCACCACTCTTCACTAGTCATGTCGCATCCAGTTTCCCATCGACTGCCTTCGATAAGACAGCTTGGAGGTGACTATGAAGATCATAGTGTCAGAGTTCGAGAGCTTTCTGAGAGACGAAACAGACGATATTGTAGACTGCTCTCTGCTGAGCTTCATGGTGTGAACATGATCTATCAAATGCTATCTCATTCACTGCCGTCTGAAACAGTGCACGAAACTGGAGACCACTCATGATACCTTTATCTCCGAAGTCTGTCTTACCATTGACGGTGATATCTTCGATACATCCCACGAAGTGAACTTCAGGAGTAATAATGCCACCATCTGCTTCATTACCATATTGCTCATGATCTAATCAGTTCTCATGAAATACTTCATTTTCATCAATATATCCTGTCTTATCGATCAACATCTTTACATTGGCGATATACTCTGGTCTCATACCCATAGCAAGTCACTCCATGACCATCCTCTGCGTCGATGTATCATCATTATCGATTTGCTGTCGTGTCTCATAGAGTTCTTTCTCCTGATCATTGAGACTACCATTAGGACCGATGAGTTTTTTTCACTTGGCAGTTGCATTGATGACGTTAGCGACATCGATCTTCTTATGTTCATGCTGACGGACTACTTTCATCACTGCATCGAAGTCATAGAGAGTATCTCTATCTCCATTAAGCTTGAAGAGTTCTTTCACTCACTTTCTCTCATCGATATTGAGCGATTCATTAAGTCTACTTGTTTTATTGATCAAGATATGGTGATCATCAGCAAGTGTCACCTCGGCATTATCATTATGTTTGTTGTAGGATTTACTTGCATCGAATGACTGATAAGAAGTATTACCTTCTGCATCAGCATTATCTTCGCCAGCAATATTATCTTCTCGTGCATTATCGGCGATATCATTTTCGATTGTACCAATAAGTCTCTCCATATATGTCCCTGAGTATGGTTTATTTTCGAGATCTCTATAGTTCGTATAGATAGTACCGATGAGAGCAAGTGTTTTAGATTCTTTTCTTTTAGCTACTTTACTAGTATAGTCTGCATCTTTCCAGAAGTCTTTGGATGTAATATCATGACCAGCTCCATAAGCATCTCTTACATCAATAAAGTATTCACCGAAATTATCAACACCCATTTTTCTGACAGCTTTCCAGAACTGCTTCAGTTCATTTTTATGCTTTGGTCCTATCTTCTCTCCTTCGACGACCATATCGACTTCTTTCTCTGGACGATTGAGAAATCAACTTATGCCTCATAGGAAAAGTTTTTTCATGGCTTTTCTATCGACTCTTTTCTCGTTTTTCCCATCGATATCGTATCTCGTATTCTCTCCTCCATCTGCACCCTTATTATCGACAAGATATCATTGTCCAGGGACATATCATTTGAGCGGACCAAAAGGAACTTTGCTGACTGTATTATCAGGTCATGCACGATCTTCGAGTCTTTCTCATTGTTTACCAGGAACCACATCGACTGCTGGATGCTGCATATCTTCTGTATCTGACACTTCATGTTCTAAAACAGGTATTTTACAACCGACACAGGATTGATCAATAGACTTACCCCTTGATTGTTCTTCATCTCCAGAGACAGTATTCGTGGTCGCTTTGACGACACTCGTCTTATCTGACGGAGCATTCCCGCCAAGGTTTCGCTGAGCGACAGCTATCTTGAGTCACTTGAGTTCGCTCTTGTACTGCGTGATATTTGCCAACATCTCTGTATGTTTTTCCAATCATGCTAGTTTGCTATCGATGAGAAACTGCCATATCTCTTTCTCACCTTTATCGGGAGATACAAGCATATCATCGAGCAATAATCAGGCATTGTCTATGATATCATCCAGTGAAGTCTGGGGGTTATTCTCGATAAGTTTATGGAAATTATCGCTATTGTCGACTATATACGCTTCGAGAATAGTATCGATCTTCTGTAAATCACTAGCAGAGAATGTATTCCCCGTCTGACTGATATGAAGATCAATACGATCCTGTGCATGATCCTGTGATTGTCCTGATGCCATCTGTCTATACCATATGGGTAAAATATTTCTACCGAAAGTATAGGCTGATATCATAATAAAGCAAAAAGAGACAGCCTCCGCAGACAAAAAGTAATGACATTTCGTAATCTTATGATAAATAGAGTATTACAAGAAAAAAACTATGATCCAATACATCATAATCATCGAAGGCAAAAAAGGAATAACCGGACCCGCACCCTGACTCCAGTCAGGATGATGCAGATTGCTTGAGAAAAAAAGACGACTCACAGCATACCAGCATAGTCACAACAGACATGTCCCGAGGATGAAGACAATAATCAACTGAATAATACCAATAACTGACATATCGACAAGGAAAAAAGATTGTGTCCAGAGAGTCTGTGATCATGTGAGAGCGAATGCGATCAACGATCCGATAATGGGTGCCATCATCACATCACCCATGCCCATGCCCTCACCTATATGTCTCTCTGTACCAGCAAAGCGTATGGCTACATACAGACGAGCAAAGAGATATAACAACACAAAGACAGATAATCCTATCGCAGCTCACCACACGAGATGCCAATCACCAATAATCGCTATCCACACAATAACCACAACAGACAATAATAACCATATCTTGGTATGGAGCTCATAGCTATACATATCCCATACGAGAATCAGACCCATCAACCACCATATCGGCAACAGGATGATATGAGACATTCACCAATCGTAATTTGTGGCTAGCAGTCATCGCAATACAAAAACCAATCAAGAGACAATCTCACAGACAGGATACAGCGTCGATATCTTTTGCTGACAAAAGCTACATCTTCATCTCTGGACAATCCATCACCATAGAGGAATAAGCTGCCATGGAGCAAGTACATGATGACAGGATGGACATTGCGAACGCCCAGTAATAATACTTCGTATCGCCTCCCATGAGTACTTTCAATCCAATCTCAACAAAAGCACCGATCCAAAAGATCAAAATATCGTACCGAGAATAAAGAGAAGAAGAAAGAATAACATAGAAAGACTTAAATCTAAAGCATGGATCGATTGTTCTTCGTATAGGTAGCTACTCGTTCAGCTCGAGTAATAGCTTTCTTGCCTTCCACTTTCACCGAACATGATACGAGAGTACAGTTGAGCATATAATGCCTATCACACAAAGGCTTATGGCTATGCAACAGATACAGTCACTCATCGAGCTGCATATCTTCGATGATAACTCTCTTCTTCTCCTCTGTCTGTGTATGATACATTCGAAAATATATCTTTGGCCAGAGGTAATAAGCCCTATATTTGTTGTATATATGCATAAGATTCTCATGGAGCAAAGAAAGCTCACCGTCCTCTTTCTCAATCTTACCACAAAAAGTAGCTTTATCTGACTCCTGGGGGGTATAGCCATACTCACCATGTGACAGTCCATCCAATGTCTCTGTCAAGAAATGCGGTCAGACAGATTGCATCTTGTCGATCACATCTCTCGCAGTCCAAGACAGTGGAAGAGGAAAACGATAGGAACGGATCATATCTCCTGCATCGAGCTCAGCTACCATCCTCATAATAGTAATACCTGTCTCTTCCTGCCCATCAAGCAATGCTGTCTGGATAGGCGATGCACCACGGTAAAGCGGAAGTGGCGATCCATGAATATTGATAGGAGCGATACGAGGGATATCGAGAATGTGTTGCGGGATGATATGTCCATAAGCGATGACAACGAGATAATCGATATCCAATGCCTGCAATCGATCATAGGTCTCTGCTGCTTCGTGTGCATATTTCTTCGAGTCCAGACGCAGCGAGTGAGTAGTTTGGATAAATGTAGTATTTATCAAAACTTCGTCTATAAGCTCTGGAAATTTATTATCAATAAGACTCTTACCAAAGTGTCATTTGTCATGATAAGTAAAAAACTTAGCATTAAGTCATTTCGCTATCTTTTCTCCATGTAAAAAAGGAACTCGCTCATCATCAGTCGAATGATACACGACATAATCATGACAGACAGATTGCAGTAATGTATAATCGTAATCCTTGTCCGAAAAAAAACCATTACTCGATTCAGAATATATCGAGTCATTCGTAGCCACCAAAATAACTTTCTTTACTTTCTGCTGAGTTTTCTCTAAATAGCGTAAAATAGCGACACCTCCAAGAGAATGTCAGACCAAAATAGTATCTTCATCTATATTGAGATTACCTAATTCGCCTAACCATTCTGGTAACAAAGGATCTGAACTATGAGGCAAATGAGGTGCAAAAGCATTTATTCAAGCATCTTTGATATCATCTATAAAATGAGGATACCGCTTTTGTGAGGGATCAGTATCTTTACCATGTACTAGTATTATTTTAGGTATAGGTTTAACTGCATATTTATTATTGTGCATTATTCATTCTGCATTGTGCATTAACTCTTTCGCTTTCGTCTTGATAATATTCTCCTGCATCTGCAATCATCTCCCACTGGGCATATCGGGCATCGTCAAGACACCCACGACATCATAACGATCATCATGCCACAATGCCTCCAAAAAAGGTACACCAATAGGAGCACTACTACAAAAAACAACACGATATGTTGCAGGATCGTAGCCACCTCCCTGACCTGGTCCACAACGACTTATTCTATCCATACTACGCCATATTCAAGTAAAAAAAGGATACTGTCTGACTGTCTGGAGACAGTACTCACTACAATGTGGCTGATGCCTACAAATACGACCACGCAATCGAGGTGAGAGCAATCATCTATCTGGAGAAAGTGTATACTGATAGAGACGAATACAAAAGACAATAATTGATTTGAAAAAAGAAGTCATATCCGTAATATACTATTCACGAGCAATAATTGCAAGCACTTTACAAACTTTATAATCTACCTGTTCGTCAGACGGGCTTTACAAACCTATAAACTCGATGTCCAAAATATATTTTTTTACCGGCGAAGAGACATATCTCACACACAAAGAAATTCTCAAACGAAAGAAGAATTTTAGTGAAAAGTATGGACCAGAGAACGTCTTACAACTCTCACTACCAGAATACTCAGTAAATGCGATCATCGAACAGATGACCAATACCTGATTATTTAGCAATGAAAAGTTACTCATTATACAAGGAGTGCCTGGCGAAACAACCTCTCCAGGAGGAACGAGCGACCTCGAAGAGAAGATCATACAAATGTGGTGATCTATCAACCCTGATTATTTTATCATCTTCGTATCGAGCAAACCAGACAAAAGAAAAAAAGCATATAAGTTTTTTTCTGATCCCAAAAACTGCCAAGTGAAAATATTCGAACATCTGACTGGCCCAGCTCTCATCAAACATATCGAGCAGGAAATGTATGAATATCTTGATGAAACACATAAAGACACAAAACTAGACAAAGATAGTATAAATATCTTGATAGAGAGAACACAATCGAACCTCTGGCTTATCAATGGGGAATGTCAAAAGCTGTCATACTCTGTCAATTCTGGTAAAACACTAAACTACGATAATGTATCATCAATTATTACATGACAAGCACAAGATACGATGTTTGGACTCATGGATGCGATTGTCATGCAAAACAAAAACATCAATAGCATAATACACAATATTCGTCATGAATGAAAAGCAATACAAGAGATGCTTTGATGAATATTACGGTGATTGAAAATCATAATCAGCTATGCAAAGATCATGCAATACGACCACGACGGGCTATCCCTAGCATCAATCCTAGGAGTCCCACCCTTCACTCTCGCCAAATACAAAAGCTACAAAGACTCCATCAAAGAACATGCAAATGACTTCCTCTGACTGTATAATGATATATTAGAGTTTGATTTTGAACTCAAATCAGGAAACAGCGATGAGATTGCATTTTGGCCATTGTTGACCACAGCACTACAACAACACAAGCTTATAAAGTAGCTTTTACTAGACAAAGCAATAGATATCATTTTATATATTATCACCCCCCTATGATCTGTATTATAGGCTCTGGACCAGAGAACCTCTCCATTATAAAACTCTGTCAGACATATGCCATTCCTTATGAAGTTATTGTGGACACAATTGCTCGACCCTATGATGACAGAGAACATAATACCATACTCGAGAGAGTAAAGAAAATCATACTCCAGCATCAAGAACAATGAGCAAAAAAATATCATTACATTGTTTCTCCATCAATTGAGCTATGACTATCAATACATGATGAGAAGTTTAGTCAGACATATATTGTTCCTCTTTTTGCATCATACCTCTCCTGGTGTTTTCATCATAGCCGCAGTGGCAGACTATGAATCATCGGATGATATAGCGACCTCAGTCATATACAAGCATATGTCGCACAACAGAGTCAAAACTACCAAAAAACAGAATATCAAACGCAAACAAAAAAGTTTATCTTTCCTTTTGCTCTCTGGACGAGAGAAGTACCAGTGTGGAATTACCTGCTCAGACTACTTTCTCCAAGACAGATATTGGTCAATAAGATAGTCAAAGAAGATCTCAAATACTTCAAAGATGCAAATGTCGATACAATAATCCCTCTACACTATAGTTACTTTACTCTCCAACGCACTATCTGCTCATTCTTCAATCAAAAAAAACAAACTTTCCATGGACGAAATACATTGAAAGACATATTTGCAAGTTGCTCAATAGATTATAGAGACACAAAATTGCCAAATCACCAAGTCACTAAAATTACGATCTTCCACACATGATCTATCCACTTTATTCAAGAAAAGAAGCGAGAATATATAGTCTCTGCATGAGGAAAATACACTCTCGATTATAAAAGTATCGATCTCAAATAATCATCAAATGCTTGACCTAATTCGGGATGACGACGAGCAAAGTAGATACAGGTCTTGAGATATTCGAGTTTATTACCGGTATCGAAATAGATTGCATCCTTTATTTCCACTGCGATTACCTTTGTGCCCTGTGCTTTCAGATGATTGATAGCATCAGTGAGATATGCTTCTCATCCAGTACCAATACCTACTTCTCTCAGAGCAGAAAAAATTGCAGGAGGAAGAATATATGCTCACAAAGCAGCAAGATTACTTGGTGCATCGTCAGGATTCGGTTTTTCCACAATAGTATTGATTTCATAGATATTATCTTTGATAAGTGTGACATCCACAATACCATAGCGTTTAAGATCTGCCTTATTGGCAATGCGAAGAGCTGATATAATCACAGCATCTGGATACTGCCTATGGACATCCAGCATCTGTTGTAGTCTTGGTGGCGTACCTTGGATAAACTCATCTCCTCGAAGCACGGCAAATGATTCATTGCCGATAAGGTTTTCTGAACACAATACTGGCGTACCATTACCATATGGTCATTTTTGTCTAATATAATAGAAGTTTGCCATATCAGCAATTGCCTTTGCCGCATCGATATATTCATGTTTATTGCCAAGCAGAAGATTTTGAATAAGATTCTCATTGGGCATGTCAAAATGATCCTCAATAGCACGCTTCTGGGCACCAGTGACGATGATAATATCTTTCAATCCACTCTCTACAATCTCTTCGACCACATATTGAATAACTGGCTTATCAACTATAGGAAGCATTTCTTTGGGCATGGCTTTCGTCCAAGGGAGAAAACGTGTACCAAATCATGCAGCAGGAATAATGACTTTCATAGTATTTACTATTGAAATAAAAAGACTCTTTCTCTATAGTGATATTCTGAAAATAAAATGCTAAAACGCCAAATAATTAATATGCTGTGATAGCTCAGTCGGTAGAGCGTTCCCATGGTAAGGGAGAGGTCGCCAGTTCGATTCTGGTTCGCAGCTTTTTTTTGATTAAACGATGAGAAGATCAAGCTTAGCCATAATACGATCAAGCACCTCCTGAGGAGTCATATCTGTCGTATCGACAACAAGATCATAATGCGACATATCAAATATATCCACTCCATACATCTTCCTATAGTTTTCTGCATGTCACTGATGTCTCTGGATATTGGTCTGCAGTACTTCCTCATAGGAAGAACGAGCATCGGAGTCCCTTTGTTGGTCAAAAACTCTTTGTGCACCTATTGCATCAGAGACGGAGATAAATATCTTAAACGAGTGAGGTTGATTCCAAAATCATAGTTTACTATCCAAAATAATTTTTGCATCCAAAGGAAGCGACTTCTGATAGTCATCAAATTGCGTGTCATGCTCTTTTGCTTTTGTAGGATCGTTCCGACCAAGCTGATCTCGTTCCAAGATGGTCATTCATTGCTGTCTGGCAAGCTCTCTTTTCATATCGCCTATACCTATGACGGTATAATTAATTCTCTCTGCAAGCATATGAGCAACCGTGCTCTTGCCAGATCATATTCTTCAGCCAATACTAATAATCATAATGGTACTTGCAAATAATAAAACAAATCATTATAGTGATTTCTATACTATTTATTTCTCTAACAAATTACAATGGATTCTCTTGATCAAAAAAAAGACTATAATAAAGCATACAAAGCATACGATATAAGATGAATCTATGGCGAACATATTGATGATATATTTGCCTACAATATAGGTCTATGATTGGGGAAGGAGGCGATACAGAGAGATGGAGATGGTGCAAAGATATTGATTGGTTCTGATGTGAGAGAACACAACAATACTTTTATCTATCGATTGATTGTATGACTCAAAGAGGCGGGAGTGCAGTCTATAACTAATGCATGAATACCTGTCGAAGCAATAGATAATCAACAACAAATCCGATGAGTCTGTAGCACCAGTATGATGTATTATTTTACACAATGATCATTTACATTTGGCATACCTGTCACAGCATCACACAATCCTCCAGAATACGTCGGCATGAAAATCGTCGACCATAATGCAGAACTGATAGAGACTAGCATACTAAAATCATATGTATGAGAAACATATAAAGCACTTCCACATAACTTTGACCAAGAACAGTGCGATAAATTTATACAAGCATTACACACAAGCAAAGAAAAAACAATTATAGAAAACAAATATAAAACAATTCTGACCTTATTGGAGTCTTATTGTGCAAAAACATGAGCATGATCGACAATCGTTATAGATTATTCTAATGGTGCAAGTATAGCATATGAGAGACAAATATTACATCATCTTTGCGAAAAGTATAATCAGAAATTAATAGAAATAAATACACTAGCTGACAGTCAGTTTGGTGCACATCTTTCTGACACAACAAATTATGATGAATACAAACAACTTCAAGCAACCGTCATAGAGCATGATGCAGATATATGATTTATGTTTGATGGAGATGCAGATAGGATAGGTATTGTCGATGAGCAAGGAAACATAATAAGCGGAGATATCACTGTCGCTGCTATAGCAGAATGGTATCTGCAACAGTCTCCGAAATGATCAAGTGTCGTCTACGACATTACCAGTTCCAATTGCATCGTCGATATGATTAAAAAGTATGACTGAATACCTGTCGTCAGTAGAGTCGGCCACAGGTTTGTCAAAGAGAAGTATAAAGAAAGTAATGCTGTCTTTGCATGAGAGCTTAGTTGACACCTTTTCTTCAAAGAGTTGGGGGGATTTGAATCGACTATCATGCCGATCATCATTATGCTCCTAGAACGCCAATACTATAAGACCATGAGCAATCTTCAAAATAGTATCATGAAATACTATAAACCAGCCATTATAAACTTCAAAGTTACAAATACACTATGAGCAATAGAAACCATCAAAGAGACATTCAAGAATCATAATCAAGATTATACAGATGGCGTAAGAATAAACGCAGAAAAATGGCGATTTGTCGTCAGGCCAAGTAACACAGAACCTGTGATAAGATTTTATGCAGAAGCAGAAAACAAAGAAAAATACGAAGAAATTAAATGAACTATAGAAGAAATATTATATCATTCATAATCAACGATACCTTTACCATACGTCACATCTATGAATGATATGCAAGTAAATCTCAATAAAAGCTATAATTATATATGTCTTGACCTCGAAACCACATGACTAGATAAAGAGAAGGACCATATTATCCAAATAGGAATTATAAAAATAGATCATGCTGGCAAGGTTATTGATACATTTTGCTCATACATCAAACCATGAGAAGATTTTCTCAATCTTAGCGATACAGTCTCACATCTCACTGACATAAAAAAAGAAGACCTCATCAATGCACCATCGCTAAGCGCAGTCTCTTCAGACATAGAAAGTTTCTTTGATGATAATGTTGTTATTATAGGACATAATATATGATTTGATCTAGGATTCTTAGAGAAAAGTATTCCCTCTCTTCGTCGATCGCATAGTATAGATACCTTTGATATTATATGATCAAGTATACCCTATCTCAAGAGTTATGCATTAGAAAATATTCATACGCATCTCTCCACAGAAGAAGGCTATCGCACAATATATGACAATGCGAAGAAAATAGTACTAGGAAATAGAGAGAAATCACATGATGCGCTATACGATAGCATGATATGTTATTGTATCATACAATGGCGAATACAGTATCTCGTAAAAATCTTTATACAATTCCCATATGTAGCACATCTTTATAGTAAAGTAGACGAGTGAAATAACTATATAGAAATAATAAATAATCATAAAGACAAAGAAAGCGAAATAATGTCTATGCCACATATTGAAAGACCATCAAATAAGAAGAGTAAATCTCTCGAAAACGACAAAAAGATAAATCCTCTATTTCTTGGACAAGGATGAAAGATATCAATGAAGTGATTACATATTCAAGAGCTAATAAATGAACTTCCGATGCCATCCATCATAGCAGTATCACATCCATCAAAAATTGATATTATCAAAAATGCATGCCCATGATACAGGTTTAATTATCTCAAAGAAGATCAAATAATAGATTTCGCTCTCTATGAACAACGAACACAAAAGAAATCTCTTTCTATGTCTGAATGGCTATTTTGCATCCTCTATGTATCACATGCTTTACTATGATATAGTATCATACAGGCGGTAATTACTGAGCATAAACATATATTATCGTATATTACAAAAAAAGAAAGCAATAAAAATTATGAAAATCATATACTCTGTACGCATGGATGATGGTATGCATATAGAGATCAGCATAGTGATCGATCAGAACAATTAAGTAAATATACTATATGTATGCGGGATATTGATCGACGATATATTACCTATAATGACTACTCTTCGAAGTACTTTAATCCACAAGCACTACTCTTCCATCGAGAAGAATTACTCTATCATGAGACGAATGATGTAATAGTTAAAAAAGAAAGTAGCAACGAATTAAACAAAAGTATATACAATGATATGTTAATGTTTTTGGGTGTGTTTTATATAGAATGCGAAAGTATCTATAGAGAAAAGAAAAAACATAAACGAGAGTCTATCTGTAGCAATAATGAAAACTATACACGCAGTATATGATTATGGGACAATATTTATAACTGATGGAAGAACAATATAAGCAAAAAACATGTCTGATCGTATCTAGATAAGATGATGGAGAAGATGAATAGACTACTCTATCAAGAATCTATCATACAATATAGCGAATCCACGGGAAAGGGATCATACTATACCCTTACTCCTGTGCATAAGTATATCGATTTTAGTGAATATAATGACCTTTTTGCGAAACATATATATTGTTTCTTATCTACAAATAGACCAGAATATACGACTATTAAAGAAGGTATAAGACATAAGGATATATCTATACAATCATTACAATCGATAAGTGACATAGAAAAGAATATCATTAACTCATCTTGAAAGAATGTTTTTATAATATCACATAATAGCGAAAAAACCAAACAAATATTTGCATCCATACGTCAAAAAGACTATATGAAAAACAGAGAGATATTGGCCGAATATATTACAGGGTGAATACAAAAAAATGTGGCAAAATGATGAGCAAAAGATGGCAAACTACTTGTGATGATAGGCTGATACCACTATCTACTCAATATACGATCGGCAAACATAAAAACAGAAAACATTATTATATGTCATATACCAAAACAACGAGAATGATTTATTTATAATGATATATTGCGATATGCACCTTAGGCATACAATATCTTTAATCTGATGAATAGCCATTATATGCTCGATGCTGTATATATGATATACGGTTTCTCGTGAAGAGAAGGATCATAGTAGCGGCACGACGACATCATGAACAATACAGAACAGCATATTGTTTAACAACAACGATGAAGTAAAAAGCATACATAGTATTTTATGCAAGAAGTATAAGAAATTATGTAGTATCATAAAGTATGAATGAATATATGTATGAGACAACAAAGAGACCTATTGAACAATAAGCATGTATTTTATAAAAAAGCTTGATACTATTCTATGAGATGATATTACATCGAGAATCTTAAAGAAGATAACCATTTCGTCTCAAAGAAACAATAGAAGAGCCTATGCGACACATAATACTATGTTCTTTCATATACCGTGAATGTCCTATAGAGAGTACATGATGGTACTAACACATGAGTTATGACATATCATCGACCTATCTGTCGTACTATGAAGCGATAGGAAGAAAAGTAGATTATTCACAGAATTTGATAAAGAAGAATTCTCTATAGATGACCCATCTCTCACATATTATAAAATATCATGGGAAAATGAACATCAAAAAAAATCAACTCATACAAAAGAAGCCTTTTGTAGTATTTATGGGATGAGTAATCCTTTTGAAGACTTCGCAGAATGTTTTCAGCTCTATATGAATCATAATCAATACTTTCGCACAATCATCTCAAACAATAGTATACTGACAGAGAAATATCTCTTTATTGATAAATTACTAGATGGGAAATACTTTTATAATAAATTACAAAGCATTGAAGTAAAAGAATCTCATAGACACCGAGACACCACAAGGATGCGTTAAGGTGCTGTACGAAATGAAACTGTTCATGCAGTATATTCTTCTTGATCTTCATGTATCTCATCTATAATATGCTCATTACCGGGCTTTATATGAATCAGAGGTTCTTGCAATACAATAGCCTGTACAAGCATATCTTCAATATCTATAGACTCTCCATCAGGAAGAAAGGGGAAATCATCTTCATAAACATAATTGGGATCAGCATGAAAAGCAACATCAGCATTAAACTTTCACTGATATGAGTCAATATAGACAGATCTTATATAACTCTCTCCTGATAAATCACATATATCATCAATCTGTGCAACTATATCAGAGAGAGTCGCCACTATCATACCATCATTAGTGGATTGGAGACGACATACTGCCGAGACTCCAGGAGCACGCAGATGTGGTATAGCAATCATACAGTCTTCGATAGCTACTTCATCGGCATATGTTGCATTTCTCAATAAGTCTGATACTTTTATTACACATAAACGAGACATAATGGCTAATAAACAAATAAAGATAAGGGAAGTATGGCAAAAGCCTATTACGAAAGATACTAAGATTTTAGTATGAGTCTCATGATGACCTGATAGTATGTATCTTCTTTGGACATTAAAGAATTTCTTTAGAGAGAATGCATATTCACCAGAGAACATCCATATTATAAGCTGCGATCACCAAACAAGACTATGAATCGCTGAGGAAATGACAACAGTAAAATGATATAGCAATACCCATATTCGACAATGTATACAGTATTTCGGGGGGAAAACAACAGAAGATGCCCTGAGACAACGAAGACATAGAGAATTTATCAAATATGCACATAAAGAGAATATCTGACTCATCTATCTGGGACATCATCTTGATGATCGTATCGAGACCACACTACTGCATATGCAACAGGGTTGTGGGAAAAAGTGATTTATGTGAATGTCGGTGAAAGAGAAACACTTTCTCGATCCATCTATAACAATAGTCAGACCCCTTCTTTGGCAGACCAAAGATGAGATCCTCAAAGAATGTCAAAAACATATGATACCATACCATATTGATCCAACAAATAAAGACATACAGACCTCAACCAGAAACGGCATCAGACAATATATACAGATACTCAGCGGCAATAACAAATTCAAAGAAAGTCGGAAAAGAATATATAATCATTACGAGAGCAAAAACAATGAGCAACATATAGAAACCAACTATAGGCTATGATGATATCACTACCATCCATCATATAACGAAGCCCAAACACGGATACTCACTATAGATCCTAAGGAGCGAAGTGCAGGTCTACTCTATATGATATACGAACAACATAATAAGAGTATACGTCCTAGAACAACAACACTCGTGAGACTCGCTGAACAACTACAACATAATAATGCATCTATAAGCTATAAAGGCATAGCCATACAGAGCAAAAAGTATATATCTATTATCAAAATAAAAGAGTAAAGCTCTCAAATATATAGTACTTTCTCTTGATATATCATCGAGAAAAACATATTATATCTCTATGCAAGCATGACGACAAGAATATATATATTATATTTGATCACAGATATATAATGTGACATGATTACTAGGCGATAGAGCACTATCCTCTAGTATGCTTTTGATTATCTGATATCTATTCTTTGTTATTATACTAATAGCATTGTATATCTATGTCCAGAAGACCGATAAGCATATTACACAACTACTAGCAAAAAGTATCGATACAATAATCTATAAACAAAATCTTGTCATATATGCAAATAGACAGAACATCTACAATATACATGAGAGCCTACCCATCCTCTACAATTATATGCAAACGATGATGGCCGATGAAACACAAAGAGATTATAAAACAAACTACCCTCTCCTCAAAAAAGACATAGAATATCTAGAACAATTCTTCACGATCACACTCCCCATCGAATGGAAAGTATCTGACAATATATATAGTCTTGCATTTTCTATAAAAGATCGCTCTGAAAAGATCAAAAAGAGTCTTATCTATATGACTCTCGGTATAGCAAAATTCTTCCTATAATCTTTATTTTATTAATGACAATCTCATGGACTGTGAAGTAAATATGCAAAAAATTGTGGACTATCTTGCAACAGAACTAACAGGAGTACAAATTGGAAGAGCAAATAAATGACTTGTAGAACACATCAAAATAGATACATCATATGGATATATGCCTATAGGACAAATAGCAAATATAAGTGTCGTCGATGCACAGACACTCAAGATAGAACCACGAGATAAATCATCTCTCGCACCAACAGAGAAAGCAATCTATGACGCAGCGACATGACTTGCACCTCAAAATCAATGATGATATCTCCTTATAAAAATACCAGTACTCACAACTGAAAGAAGGGAACAACTCAAAAAACAAGTATCAAAGATGGCTGAAGAATGTAAGGCAAGGATAAGAGTAGCAAGACAGGATGAATTAAAGGAGGTAAAAAAACTCTTTGAAGAAAAGATAATCTCCGAAGATGAAAAGAAAAACAAAGAATCTGACATTGACGCCATAACAAAAAAGTTTAATGATAGTATTGATACCATGGTCAAAGGGAAACATGATGACATAACAACAATATAATAAGTTTTACTTTCATTCTCTCTCATGTGAATTATACAACTCTTCCGAAACGAACTTATACTTCGCCCCGTATATAACTTCCTCCTGATTTTTCTTGAGCTCTTTAATGGAAATCTATGATTAGCGATTGTTGCCCTGACAGTTTTAGTCAGATTGCTGCTTTCAAAATCATCATCTCAAGCTAATGCCATGCAATCTGGCATGGGTGCTATGCAACCGAAAATGCAAGAACTACAAGAGAAATACAAAGACAATCCTGAAAAACTCTCACAAGAAATGATGACATTACTTAAAAAAGATGGTGTCTGACCACTCAAATGATGTCTTGGCATACTCTTACAAATGCCTGTTTTCCTCTGACTCTACGCGGTAGTATCTAATATTGCAAACCCTGAAAATATGCAACAACGAATGAAGTTTCCTACAAATCTCATAGACATGACATATAGCTTTGTCTATCCGTATGCACATGCTATGATAGACATAACAAATATCGCGACCAATTTTCTCGGGATGGATATGCTCACACCAAAGAATGTCATACTAGCATGTATAGCATGAGTTGTTATGTTCTTGAATATGAAGATTATGACTCGAGTGAGACCAGCTACTCCAAGTATTCCTTGAGCAAATATGCCCGACATGAGTAAGATGATGGGGTTTATGAATATATTCCTTGTTGTTATGATAGGATGGTTCGTCTATAATGTGGCTGCAGGTATCGGATTATACATCATTACATCAACACTCTTTGCTGTGATACAAATGATGTATCAAAATAAGATTCTCATAAAGGCAAAATTAAGAACAATGTTTCAAAAGTAATATCACCCAACATGCTATGCATTGTACCGACACCTATTGGCAATAAAGATGATATTACACTCAGAGCACTAAAGTTGCTGACTGAGACGAGCATCATTTTTTGTGAGAACACTCAAAGTATCAAAAGACTTCTTGGCATACACAATATAGGCTATAGCACAAAAAAGTTTGTAAAGTTCACATCACATGATCTTCGCCATAAAGAAAACTTTATACATATAATGAAAGAGTCAGATGTCTGTATGGTCAGCGAAGCGTGAACTCCCGGATTATCTGATCCATGAAAGTTACTGATACTATGGGCACAAGAAAACAATATTCCATATAGTATACTTCCCTGAGCAAATGCCATTATACCAGCGGTTATTGGATCATGATTTCCCACAGTAAAGCGGTCTTTTTATGGTTTCCTTCCTCATAAAAAGTGAAGAGAAACGGCACTCAAGCAAATGATACATGCAGATCATGCATCATTTTTTTACGAATCAGTCCATAGAATCGATAAACTTCTCTCACAGCTGACAACATTGTGATTCAGTGGTAAGCTGAGCATAACAAGAGAAATATCAAAAGTATTTGAACAATACTATACCGGTACTTTAGAAGAAATACAAGGAGCAATAAATCAAAACATCATCCCTCTAAAGGGAGAGTTTGTTATAGGCATCTATCCTCATGGATGAGGAGCTTTTATTGATAGTGACAATGATGATGCATAATAGTCGACGAAAAGATCATAAAGACCTATTTATTAATCTAGCGAGACCTCTCTTCCACAGTCTGATTATATTCTTTTTATATTTTCTAGGATACTATACTCGTCTCATAACAGATGGCATACCATGATGGCATCTCAGAATACCATTCATTGACACAACAGAATTAATACTATTCGCCATCATCAGTGTTGTAGTATTTATCGGCGTAGGAATAGTAAAAAAACGATACAATCTGACAGACATAGGCATCACAAGTAATGGTTCATTTTTGTATGTGTGGTGACAGCGAACGATTATCTTGATATGCTTAGCATATTTTGGTCAAGGATTTCTTTTCCCTTATGGCATATCGAGACTTATTATTGGACGAGCAGCCACAGGGACGCTTATATTTATACCTCTTTTTGATATATTTTGGCAACGCATTTCACACCATCTATTTAAAAAAGATAATGAAAAGATTCTCATACTGTATCGTGAAGAAGTACATTATCATAATATCAAAGATCATAAACGACCACATTACTATTCTGTTACATATGTAGATTATACTAACTCATACAATAAAGTAGATATCAATAATTTTAATACGATAGTACTTATTGGAAGCTATGATAAAGATGCCATACAAAACATATTTGATAGTGTGAGACTACACAATCAACAGCTGTATCATATAGCAGACAATCACTTTCTTGAGGATGTATCCTATGAAACAAGTAAAATAGGGAATATGTTGGCTTTAAGATATAGAGCGACAGAGTTAGAATGATGGTGAATACTTATCAAAAGATTTTTTGATACTATAGTAAGTGCTCTAGGATTGGCTATACTATTACCGCTGTTTATCATCACTGGGATAGCTATCAAAGTAAACTCGTCGGGACCTATATTCTACAAACAGACAAGAATAGGGAGAAATATGAAATCATTTACGTTTGTGAAGTTTCGTAGTATGTATACACATCTTAGTCCCTGAAAAGATTATGGAGGCAAGAGTGCCGAAGATCTATACCAAAAGTTAGTAAACTCAAAAGCAAATGTCAGAAAATGAGAACTAGCAAAAATAGAAAATGATCCGAGAGTGACTCCTGTAGGTAAATTTCTAAGAGCTACATCGCTTGATGAATTACCTAGTCTACGAAATGTATTGATGGGAGAAATGTCTTTGGTCTGACCCAGACCACATATGCCTCATGAGATAGAAAAGTATAAAGCTCGGCACAAAAGAGTGCTTTCAGTAAAACCAGGCATTACTGGCTATGCCCAGATACATGGAAGAGACACCATCTCCTTCGACGAAGAAGCAGAAAAGGAACTCCTCTATTTACAAAACTGGTCTATTTTTCTTGATCTCTATATTATACTAGCAACTGTTACAGTATTGTTTGTTGGCAAAGGAAAATAGATTCCTGGTTGCTTATTGCATAAAAAAATAAAAAAAAATTACCTAGAAAGGTAATTATTTGAATAACATTAGCGGACGACGCGACTCGAACGCGCAACCAACTGCTTGGAAGGCAGTGACTCTAGCCAATTGAGTTACATCCGCATAAAAAGAGATAAGATTGGGCCTACCTCGACTTGAACGAGGGACCAATCGATTATGAGTCGACTGCTCTAACCAGCTGAGCTATAGGCCCTGAGAAGAGAAGGTAGGGACATATGTCCATAATAATAATGGTGGGTGATGTAGGACTCGAACCTACGACCCCCTGCTTGTAAGGCAGATGCTCTAGCCAACTGAGCTAATCACCCAAATTAATGGCGGTCCCACGGGGAATCGAACCCCGACTAGAGGATTGAAAGTCCCCTGTTCTAACCACTAAACTATGAGACCAGTGGCAACAGATCACTGTCTAGACCAATAAATGTATAAGAATTCGGAATGGACGGGGCTCGAACCCGTGACCTCCCGCGTGACAGGCGGGCGTTCTAGCCAACTGAACTACCACTCCAAAAAAAGAAAGCCAACTAAGAGATTTGAACTCTTGACCCACCGCTTACAAGGCGGTAGCTCTACCGCTGAGCTAAGTTGGCAAAAAAGATTATGTGCTAATGATCAACGAGAGGATATAACTATTTTCCTGATACTGTATTAAACATTTTTGCTATGGAAGACTTCTTTCTTGCGGCATTATTTTTGTGAATAATACCTTTCTTGAGAGCTTTATCTATCCTACCATAGACAGTATTTACATCCTTATCAGTCAGTTTTTCTTTCTTTTCTATTTTCTTAACAAAAACATTCATAGATATCTTCATATCATCTTTGAATTTCTTATTGACCAATCTTTTTTTGTTAGATTGGAGCATAGCTTTCTTAGCGGAAGATGTTATTGGCATACGTCACAGATATATAAACTAATAAAATGAGATAATACTCCGAGGATCGGACTCGAACCGATGACCCAGTGATTAACAGTCACTTGCTCTACCGACTGAGCTACCTCGGAAAATATATGTAAATCGGTAAGTGCATGTATAATAATCTCCTCCTGTAATGCAAGACAAAATCAATACTCGGAAACAAGGACTCGAACCTTGAACCTTCTGATTCAGAGTCAGATGCTCTACCAATTAAGCTATTTCCGATTGAAATTATCATTGCGGAGGATGGAATCGAACCACCTATCTTCGGGTTATGAGCCCGACGAGACACCATTTCTCTACCCCGCATACAAACAATTTAACATACAAATGAACAACATACCGGGGACAGGACTTGAACCTGCACACCGTAAAGCACCTGGTTCTAAGCCAGGCATGTCTACCATTCCATCACCCCGGCGACATGTTGTACGATCATACGGCAAATATAATTCTCTGACAATCCAAGCCTGCAAAAGCTGGGGAACAAGGATTCGAACCTTGACATATGGCTTCAAAGGCCACTATCCTACCATTAGATGATTCCCCAGGAGCATATTTTGATAAGCAAAGTCTGAGTTCGGACAGATAGACAGATCATTATGATTTGACAATACACAGCAATATACATATTATCACCGACGAATGCAATACAAAATAGAGCAAAATGCACTTTACTATAAAAATAGTGTCCATGACATCATATCTGTTTATCGGGAGATTAGATAGAGAAAAGGGTATAGATATATTAATTGACGCTTTTCTAGCACATCATACACAACATCCTGAGGATATATTACACATCTGTGGTGTGTGAGCATATACCGATAAGATCAAAGGTATAGCACATAATGAATGATACATCATCTACCATGGCCGAGTATGGAAAGAAGCAATTAAACACCATATACAGTCATGTGATTATATGATCATGCCATCGACATTTTTAGAGACATTTGGACTCACTGCTCTCGAATCACTGATGCTTGGCACTCCCGTTATAGGCAATAAAAAATGATGATGTGAGCCATTTATCCATCCTCTCCTGCATATTGATACTGATAATATACAGACCGCCCCAAAGGATCTTGCAAACACACTCGACAGCATAAGCAGATGAAATATAACAAAAGATATATTTACTGACCGAATACACAATATACAAAAAAACTTCACTGCCGAATCGCGAGCAAAGTCAATCTCGCATATCATACAGCATCACACCATCATCCTCATGAGCGATTATAGCAACAAACAGCTCGGAGGTATCGAAACACATCTCGATACTATACGGAGCAAATTAGATGCTATGTGATACAACATACATCTACGGCAAAGTGGCTGATTACCATGAATGAAATGAAAGATTCAGAGACTATGGCATATGTTCCTCAGTATATATAATTGAAAACCGTGGTCATGGCTCTCTCATAGGATACACTGAGATGGGACTATCTGGTATCATAGTATCCTGAGACATATAGGATGGTATACGCTCGCACAGATCCAGAAAGTAAAATATGCAAGCCATACAAAACCACACAAACCCACACTACAGACAATGATAACCTATCATGATCTAGGACTCTTTCATCCTTTCCCCCATAGCGTCTCACATATCCAACAACTGCCCGCTGCGTGGTCACTACGATGACGAATATGTTCAGCAAGAACACGAAACCCTCTCATCATAGTCGCTGTAATATACAAATATATACTCATATCACTTATCCATAAACAATTGCGTCAATCTATCGATATACATATAGTACCCTCATGATTTATGCAAGACATAGTACACCAACGACATCCTGACGCTCATTGCATCATTCTTCCTCATTTTATCGACATGCATAGATAAAATCTGTGCGTTTATTACTCTTCGCTCTCATGAACTATATCATAGCTTGCATCGCTATAATAAGCATCGCTCTGTCAGGCATAGCACTTTTTCGCTATCTTGGTATACGAGAACACAAAAAACGAGCAGATTTTTACAAGAGAAAGCCCGTCGTTAATGCACAATGAATACGAACCGGCATTAGCATCCTTGCTGGCTTTATCATACTTGCTCCACAATATCGAGATCATCCTTCGTTCTTGATCTATGCTTGAGCCATCATCGTACTCTGAACGATCAGTACGATAGATCTCTACCGTCCCATCCCCTCTCGGCTCAGATTGTGTATGCAACTGTTCACTTTTACCATAGTCGTATGATATGGATGAATCGCTATAGACTCTATACGCCTCTGATGAGATGAAGTACTATCATTACCGCATCGATTTGCGATGATTATCAGTATTATCTGGTTCATTATATGTACAAATGCTATCAATCTTTTTGATGGTATCGAAGGACAATCTAGTGGCGTCACAGCTATCGGCACAGGAAGTATATGGTTCGTTATCAATTTCATCATACTCCAAGAGTATATCTCTCTGAATCCTTCCACCTACGAGCAGTTGAGTATCACATCATATCTCGCATTAGCAGTCACTATAGCATCACTTGTATATACTGTCGTAGAATACAAACCCCATGGGCTAGTGAGAGATATAGGAACGATCATTTATGGATTCTCTCTTGCCTATCTCTCGCTATTATGAGGCGTCAAAGTATGAACGATTATTGTCGTACTTTCATTAGTGGTATTTGACTTTATATGGGTTATATTCAATAGATTATTCATCCTAAAAAAGAATCCCATGAAATGAGATTATACACATCTGCATCATAGGCTTCTAGCAAATGGCTGGTCAAGATCCGAAGTCAGATGGTTTGTATGGATATGGTCACTCGTTATGATGATCCTCATGCTCCTACAATGAACCAATAGCATCAATAAATGGATACTATTCGTCATGATGGGCTTACTTTTTTTTGGGATACATATCTATATCTTTCGGATCAAGAAGATGCCCAATAGCTATACTATACACTTCTCTCCACAAGATGTAGAGAAAATACAATAACAGGAACTCTATGCTAAATTCGCATGCATGGCATAATATGGCTGTAGTTTTTCTGTAGGTGTAAAGAAAGATGCACAGGGTAAGTTATTGCCCTGATACAACACACATGGCCCCTCCTCTCACCATCACCGTGAGATAATCTTCTCAGCATCGAAAGAAAAAGGCGTTTCATCATCTATCATCATATCTACAGCATAGTGATTTGCTGGCAGGAGTGATGAAAAAAGAGTATGCGTGATGACCTGATGCTCATCAGACTGTGAAAAATCATAATACCACAGATTCTTTCTCTGACCGATATACAATAGTAGCGATGCCGGGAGAAGGTGATGCATCCACAATGACTTGTATAAAGATATCTTATCTGTCTGCATGATACGACAAGATCATGCGATCATCATCAATATATCCACCACCAACACACCTACTCTTACATTCGTAAACGATCATGGTCCAGTGATAACATAGATCGTGTCTGGCTGAGATTTTTGATAAAGATCAATGACTACTTGTGGTAAAACAGTATCAATAGCAGCAAATGGCACTATCGTCTGACCAAGAGCAGAACATATCAGGACACGATCTAGTCCAAGGTGCATAAACATATAATCAAACAATAAAGAATAAATGACATATATCATGAAGAATATCACACAAAACATCTATAAGGAAACATAGCGACAAGTCAACACAAGAAGCATCAGAGAATGGGTATTTTTGGTATGAAAGAGTAAATAGAGTATACTAGAGATATACTTTGTCCATCTCTTCTTCATGATCAGCAACACACCTTCATCTTTATATCAAAAGATAAGACAGCATCTACCGCTATTGCTCAGTATTTTTGCTATAGTAGTATTTGTCACTGCAGGAGATCATGCCTTTGCCCAAGGAGTAACAGATGCCACTGCAGATGCCGGTAGTGATATATTTGACAGTATCAAGATACTACTAGGAGTCATACTCAATATCATCTATATCATCATATGGCCAATACTCGTATTGGCAGGCACTGCCATGGACAATACTCTCATCTATGGCTGATTTATCAACCTCGATAAACCTCTGTTTCTGCTACGAAATATATCGAGAACATTCGCAAACTTCCTCCTCGTCGCCATACTCATCACCGAGATTATCAAGATGGCAAGTGGCGAAAACGTTGATAAAAAAAAGATAGTTATCAATCTTGTTATTGCCGGTATCGGCATCAATGCAAGCCGATTTGTCTTGGGTGCATTACTCGATGTATCGACGGTGGCTACCTATGGCATCGGTGCTCTACCGATGACGACACTAAATCAGGTCCGTCAGGAGAAGATGCCTATCATGATGATCCACTCCTATCTCAATCTTTCGACCGATGATAGCGACACTCCCACTACTCCATGAAGCACCACAGCAGATGATGATATAACGACCTCATTATTGAAGTATAATAGTTTTATAAACAATCATGTCTACTATTCACGATGATCAGTCACTATACCGACCTGTGAAGTCCATAAGGGATATATTATCGGTGCAACACAATACCCATATGTACTAGATAAACATGGCAAACCAATGAGTGGGATAAACTTCGCCAATACCTGTGCCCCATGAAAATCGAGCAATTGTGAACACCTCTATTGTGCACTCTGACCGACTATAGCTATCGATCTCAAAGACTTCGAGACACACAAAAGAGCGATACTCTATGATAGCATCCAAGCAAGTATAGATAACGATATAAATGTAAATGCCAAAGAGAACGAAATCAATAAGCGTATCAATCATGAAGTATCAATCATCCTCGATCACATAGCCTCAAGCGGCACATGCAATGAAATAACAGGCACGTACAGCACTATCGGCAAAAATGATATAGAAAAACTCATGAGTAGTGCTATCGGCACCAACATCAATGACAAAAACAAGAAAGTCTGTGGTCAAACTATCAATAATGTCGCATCAGCATCAAGCCTCATGGCGATCATTAGTGGCGATAGTCGCATGCAAGGACAATGATGACTCTTTCTCGAAGAGTTGATGGAAAAGTCACAATGACTTGTCTGACCATTGGTCACGATCTATATATCCATCTTGGATTTCTCCAATATCACATCAGTATCCGATACGATGAAAGATACGACAAGTGTGGGCGTCATCATAGAGTTTATCATGAAAGCGGTGGCTGCCATCTTTATGATCATACCGCTCATCACTCTCGCACTAGTCCTACTGATGAGAGTATGAATACTTCGAGCGATTATAGCATTCTCACCATTTATCGTCGTATTACGAGTTTTCAAAGAAAGCGGTATAGTATCAAGTATATCAGGAAGCACAGAAAGCTATACAAGTGCCAAGGCAGTTATATGACTTATCTTCGCTCCTGTCGTACCAGTCTTCGCTCTGGGGATAGGCATGATCATCATACAGACGCTCCAGCTCCGTATGCATGAGTGACTCGGCGAATCACAGAGTACTCGAGGGTTCTTGGGAGTAAACTTCCAAGCAAGCTGAGTAGGCGACAACAAAGATGATAACAACGAAACATGTGCTGACTTCTGGTGACTCACCGAGATGTGTTATGATACTGGTAGCGATACGGAGACTGGATCTATCTATAATGATCTCTTCGGATGGATCATACTCAATATACTCGCTATAGGTATCATGCGAGCGATTGTAAAAGCATCCTTTGCCGCAAGCTCGATCACATCCAGCATAGCAAACAAGACGCTCGATATGGGCAAAAACCTCCTCTGATCTATACCACTCATTCCTATACCAGGCACATGAGGTGCCAAACTCAGTGCCAGTAGTCTTCTCAAAGTGCCCGATACGATTAGCAATGTAGCAAGTAGTAAGTTCAATCAAATCACTACCGCAGGAGAACGCTCACTACAAGAACTAGAAGAGAAGATGAACAACAAACTATGAAATAACACAACAAGCAATGCATGAGCTACCAGTATCTTTTGATCTCTCTCAGGGAAGACAAAGACAAGTATAGCAACTGAGTTAAATAGCAAAAACCTCGGTAAATCTAGTGAGATAAAAAACATCATCCAAACTAAAGCTAAAGAAAACAGTGAGAGTACGGACGACTTAATAACATCTATCAATAATATGAATAATGAACAGTTAGAAGAGTTTATCAAAGAACTCGAATGAGTAAATCAAGCAAAGAAAACAGCCTTAACAGACATAATTCAAAAAGAGAGGAAAGTAAATGATATAGACAATAAAATGAAAAGCTATGTAATCGATAAAAAAGTGGCGAATATGGAGCAAGCAAAAAAGTTCTTAAGCGAGTTTAATACAACCGAAAACAAAGACTTAATAGATAATAATAGAAGTAGCTTCACGATATCAAACTGACCAGTAGAGATAGAATGATCTGATCAAGTATTAATGTACGATGACATAAACAAAGAGTTTACCATCTCTGATAAACCATCTACAACTACTACATGAACAAAACCGATTGATCCAAATGCATCAGTAAATTAAACCAATTACCAGCACCAATTAATCATGTCACTCACACGTCGTCTCACAATCATCACCACTTTCATCATCTGCACATTGTGTTTGTCAGATAGTGTTTTTGCAGCATGAAACGATACGATGCTGACCAAAGACATTGTTGATGTATTAAATATCATACTCCAGCTCCTTTCATGGTTGCGAATACCTTTCGCCAGTATTGCAGGAGCATTGATGACCAATACGATGGTCTACGGAGACTTCCTCAATCTAGGAAAGGTACTCAGACTGATATGGGGCATATCACAGACATTTGCAAATTTTGTAGCGGTAGCTGTGTTTATGTATACTATTGTGACAAGTATTATAGAAAAAGACTTGGATTTCAGTAAAATATCCAAAACCATACTAGGCCTCATCAAAGGGATTATATTAGCAAATATGAGCTTCTTCTTGATCGGAGCATTGATAGATGTAAGTACCGTAGCGACAATAGCAGTCTGATCATTTCCATCGACCTATATGAGTACGATGCCACAACTAAGAGAAGAGATCATCACAAATATCAAAAGCGTTAATAATAAGAAAATGAGTATAGACTTATCTAAAGAACGAGATTCAGGCAATATGATCACGCACGATGATGGCAAAGTAAATACCATGACTGAGGACGAAATCATGGATACTATCATGCCCCGTGAGAATAGCATGTCGTGACCGCTAATCTATATCGGTGCCTATGTTCTCAAAGCTAGCAATCTTTCTAGTATAGATGCACAAACATCCACCTCTGACATCCTCCTGCTCTTACTCACCAGAGTATGAATCATCCTACTCTTCACGGTAGCATTGATTATGTTGATAGCTATAAATCTCTATAGAATCATATCGATACGATTTCTCATCTGTCTCGCTCCTCTCCTGGCAGTCATGCAAAGCGGTGACCGAATGTGAAAGGGCGAAGAATTAGCATGATCAATCTTAGAAAATTTTAGCGTAGAAAATGTCATCAAGATAATATTTGCTCCTGTCGTCAGTACTGCTCTGATAGGCATACTCCTCATACTAGTCGTGACGATGGATAGCGTTATCCAATCAAATAACATTAGCATAAACGATACTATCTCTGTAAAGCAAGAAAGCAATGGAGCATCAACGATAGCAGGGATGAATATGTTTTCTACTACTATCGAATGAGATCTCTTCGGTGATAGCAACAATGGCGATAGAGTAAAAAATGTATTCAGTGATCTGCTCATGTTTGCTATCACGATCGGACTCCTTCGAGGGATGATATGGGGTATCAGCAAGTACAGTGAGCCAGGTATCTGAGGAGCAGCCATCGGCAAGATGAAAGATCTATCATCGCAACTACTCGGCTCTATACCGATCATACCAATAGGTGGTGGCAAAAGTATAGGTACGAGTAGTGCGTATAAATGGTGAAGAGATAAGATAAGTGAAATAAAAGATACAATAGATATAAAAAATAAATGATCTGAAGGTTTGGATAAACTTGAAAATAGTTTAAGATCAACTGTATGACTAGAGCAAGTTATGCCGGCGAGAGAGAGACAATATTTCAATACATTTACCAATAAAGCACAAAGGGGTAATTTTATATACAACAGCGAATGACTCCAAGAATATAGGAAAGTATTAAAGAATACAAAGCTCGAGCAATACCATAAAGACAACCCATCTATAAGCATAGGCAAGATAAATACTACTCTATGAAATAGCATACAGTCATATCTGCAAGCCGTCGCTGACAACAAAGAATACCAAAGAAGCCGATGAACAAAACCGATCAATCTCTCGCAATGGGAAAAAGACGATACGGTACAGACATATATTGATCGCAACTACAAAGTCAAAAAAGGTAATGAAGAATTCTTCGAATCGCTCTATGAAGATATATGATGAGATAGAGAGAAACTCAAAGAGGCGAAGAGTGGCAAAAGTCCTGGATCATTCTTCTGGGATGAGAAAGTGAGACGAAAAAAACAAGAAAATACTCTGTAATAGAGTACATCAACGAAATACATCGAAATGTATCGACGATATATGGTTATACAGTATAGGTATAATCCATATATTCTGATTTATAAAGTCAGTAGAGTATAATACAAAGTCTCATGGCATCGATCATGAGATTTTTTATTGCGATCACCAAGGAAACTCACTATACTAGGAAAGCTTTATACCATACTACACATAATGTCACTAAAACTCTATAATACTCTCTCCCGCTCTCTTGAAGAATTTGTCCCTATCGATCCAAGCAATGTGCGTATCTACTCCTGTGGTCCTACCGTCTATGGAGCACCACATATCGGGAATATGCGTAAGTATTTCATCGATGATCTCCTCAAAAATACCATCAAGCACATCTGTGGCTATCCAACGACTCATGTCGTCAATATCACGGATGTCGGGCATCTCACTGGAGAGAACGAAGGCGATGCCGACCATGGCGAAGACAAGATGGAAAAATGAGCTCGTAGAGAATGACTCACTGCTCGAGATGTCGCGAAGAAATATGAAGCACTCTTTCATGAGAACTGCCGTACTCTCCTCCTGGATGCATTTGACATCACCCCTCGTGCCACCGATCATATCGCCGAGCAGATAGCGATGATAAAACAATTGGAAGATAGATGATATACCTATACGATAGCAAATGATGGAATCTACATGGACACAAGTAGCATAGAAAGCTATGGACAACTCATGTGACCTCATTATAAGGAACATATTGCCTGACTACAATCAGGAGCAAGGATAGACGATGAAGGCAAGAGAAATACAACAGATTTCGCTCTCCGAAAGTTCAATACCACAGGGAAGAAGAGAGATATGGAACGAGAGAGCCCTCGATGAGTCGGCTTTCCTGGTCGACATATCGAATGTAGTGCTATGAGTATCAAATACCTCGGGACACATTTTGACATACATACAGGAGGTATCGATCATATCCCCGTCCATCATAGCAATGAGATAGTCCAGTCAGAGTGTAGCTGTGCAGAGCATCCATGGGTAAATTATCGGATCCATTATCAGTTTCTCAATATCAATGGACAAAAGATTAGCAAATCATTAGGCAATGTCATAACACTCCAAGATGTTTTTGATAAGTGATACACTGCACAGGACATTCGTTATTTCTTCTTCCAAGCACATTATAGATCATTCCAAGACTTTACTCGAGAACATCTCGAAGCAGCAAGTAAGTGAAGAAAAAAACTAAGACTAGTATCAGATGCATGATACCCTTATGCAGAAGTTACTGCAACACTTCTCAACGATCTCAATACAGCAGCATTCTTGGCAGAGTTGCATAAGCATGGGATATCAGAGAAGTTAAATAGCATCTATAAGCTCTATACATCAGATGAAGAACGCATTATCACTATGCCGATCAATATACAAGAACTAGCAGAACAACGCCGACAAGCAAAAGCAAATAAAGACTATATAAAAGCTGACGCCATCAGAAAGCAAATCAATGAAGCATGACGAGAAAGTCACGACAGCAAAGAATGATATATATTACAAAAGTTATAAAATCTCTTGCATCACTAGAGTAAAGTACCTATATAATATAAGGATATTTTATCTATTTCTCCATATAGTATGGCAACAAAAAAAAGTGAAGCAGATAGCTCAACACTCAGTCAAGCATTCCTCTACTTAGATAATCATGAGGAAGTATATCACTTCTTGGGTGGTCTACTGACATCAGAAGAAATGAATGATCTACAACAAAGGCTCGATATAGCAGCGAGGCTTATCTTCGGTCACTCCTATGTCTCTATCCAAGAAGCATTAGGCGTCTCATCGACGACTGTTGCGAGAGTTGCTAAGTCTCTCAAAAATCATCCCTGAGCATACGAATCGGTCATCAAACCGATGTATCAAACTACAGAGAAATAGAAACGATCTTATGTCTCGATGTATGACCATGTATGATCTCCACATGACTTCTAGCAATAGAGAAGAAATTTGCCAATAACACAATTAATGCATCATTTGCCTGTCCGTCGATAGGCCTCTCACGAATCCACGCATGATATATCGTTTTTCATCGCATATCGATCTCTTGTGTCAGCAAGGGTCATTTTTTTGATCCTGGATGTATATAGACAGAGATATTCATATCCTTATATATTATAAATGATCATTCTCACATGCATCATCATGACAGTGTTTATGAGCAGTACTATGATGTGTATCGCAGTGTCTCGTACGATGGAGTCGATATTCACCCAAAGCAATCAAGATACCGGCACCGATAGCCCCAAGCACTAACCAAAGCATACTATGCTCATCATGATGCTCTTCGCCGATATGATCGGACATCTCCTCTATCGTCACTAGACCAGCGATGATATGGATAATAACATGATATACTACTGGCACATAAGTACAAAGAAACTTCTGCCAGACACGATATGCATATTTCTCTCTCAACCAACCTGCTAGCAACACAATTAGCCAGTACGAAGTATGCAATACGCCAATGATTGTCAGGAGGTTCGTCTGCGGAAACTCTCTAAAAATAAGCAAAACAAATACAACTTCAATAAAGACAAAAAGTAAAAGATGTTGCATAAAAGATCTCCAAGAATTCACTTTCATAAACATAGAAAAAGAAAAATAAAACTACTTCAGCATACTACGAAGATAAACAAGAATAGAGCAATTACATATCACTTACAAGAGCATTGTCTAATAATTGTTCTATCTGATTCTTATCTACATCTACTCCTATAATAACCAATTGTATCACTCTATCTTGATTAGGTGTATCTTTAATGTTAAGATACTCTTCTCGTTGCCCATTCGTCTCAAGTTCTTGTTTCGTCTGAGCTGCCATCCGTCTTCCGAAGGGCATAATAGAAACCTCTCATCACGCAATAGCAAACTCAAATGCATTCGCATTATCATCAGCCAATCGACAAACACCTTTCGCTCTCACCACTCCCGGCAATCATTCGTGTAATGTTTTTGTTAATTTTACCATATCGAATGGTTGCTGTCTCGTATAGATAAATGACGAAATGCCATATTCTTCAGTCTCAGCTGTATGGGCAGCATGTCATCATCATTCCATCTCTTTGACCCATAGCGGAGCTTGGGATGCTTTTTCATAATCAAATAATCCCGTATCGACAATATCAGCGATATTCACCTCTCCATAAGAAGTCGTCATAATGCGAGCATCAGTATTCAACGAACGAATTATGCCGACCAGTTTCGAAAGTTCTTGCTCTGAGATAAGATCGGATTTATTAATCACAATAATATTTGCGAATTCTACTTGCTCTACAAGCAGATGACTAATCGTACGAGTATCTTCTCCATCATCAAGTTGTCACAGAGCATATAAACTCTCCGCACTATATAATTGTTTGAGAAAGTCTTTGGCATCGACGACAGTCACCATCGTATCTAGTCTGGCTCGTTGCCCCAGATCAATACCTGTCTCTTCATCAGTGTATGAGAATGTCTGTGCGACAGGGACTGGTTCAGATATTCCGGTACTTTCTATTATCAAAGCATCATACCTTCATGTTTCACAGAGTTTCCTAACCTCTTGGATCAGATCATCTCTCAGCGTACAACAAATACACCCATTAGACATCTCGACGAGTTTCTCTTCAGTCTGTGAAAGCTCTACACCATGTTTGATCAATGAAGCATCGATATTGAGCTCAGCCATATCATTCACAATCAGGGCAATCTTTCTATCTCCTCTCTGAGTAAGGATATGCTTGAGTACGGTAGTCTTACCAGCTCAGAGAAATCCAGAGAGGACAGTGACGGGGACAGGCTTCATACATAATATTATTGATAAATATACTGTATATAACTAAGAAGCAATACTATTGCAATAAGAAATGCAATAAACTTGCAATTGAAAGCAATAATCGTTAATATGTATAATTAATAGAGCTTTTATACTATCAATCAGATGTTCATAGAACAATCACTACATACACTCAGAAACAATAAGCAGAAACAAACCAAGACTCGCCTACGGATTCTTAAACAACTTGAACATATCAAAAAACCACTCAATCCCTATGAACTCCTAGAGCAAAGTCATGATAAAAATATAGATATTACTACCATCTACAGAAATCTTGAACTATTCGAGTCATTGGGAATTGTGCATAAAGTACATAGTCTCGGATGATATATACCATGTACCCATGATCACAAATCCTGCGATAAGGTTCATGACATGATTATCTGTAGCTCTTGTCATAGTATCGCCGAAACACACCTCGACTCGACTATAAAAAAATCTCTCTGACTCAGTGCATGAGCGATAGAGCTCAGTGGGAAATGCCATCAATGCTCCTAAATTAATAGGAAGGCTATAAGAGATAATTTATTAAAAAAAAACAAGGGCTTTGCCCTTGTTTTCATATATTTGAACATATAATAGCTACACTAGTTCTTCCAACAGTGCCTCGTCATATGTGACATCACTCTCATCGATAAGCATCTCGGGAACATAGCGTTTCTTAAATTCTTCGCCGATAGGAAGTAATCTACCAATAATAACATTAGACTTCAGATCATCTAATTTATCAACTGATCATTTGAGCGATGCATCGACCATCACTCTGATCGTTTCTTGGAATGATGCTGCAGAGAGCCATGAATCTGTCTCTTTTGCAATAGATGTAAGTCAGAGAACCATTCTTTGGAACCCACATGGCTTCTTACCAGCAGCAACAAGCTCTCTATTCGTATGTAAAGCATCCTCATATTTGACATGGGTCCCAGGCACAAAACTCGAATCACCCGAATCATAGATAAATACTTTCGAGAACAGCTGTTTGATAATAACTTCGACATGTTTATCATTAATAGATTGACCTTGTGCACCATAGACACTCTTTACCTGTCTCAGCATATATTTCATCGTCTCGAGATCGCCCACCACATCTTGATATGCTTTCAAGTTTAATGCTCCAGATGTTAATACTTGACCTTTGTAGACTTTTTCTCCATCTGCATTGAGGAAAGGATTGAGTCATGCGAGAGAGAATTCTTGGGATTGCTTGACTCATAATACGATATGGTCTTTAGCAACCGACAGTATCACTCACGATTCAGTCACTTTCATTTTACTCGATCATTTTGTCGCATAGACTCATCACTTCGCCATAGCATCGCCTTTCTTAGCAGTGACAGTATATCATTCTTTATAGAGATATGTCTTCTTTTGGAAATCAGAATGCACACTCATAAATCTCATCTTACCTTCCTCTCTAAAGGACACTGTACCATCATACGGAGCAACAATAGCAGGTACTTTGGGAGCTCTCACTTCAAAGAGTTGCTTCACTCTATCGATACCTTGTGCCATATCTTCTCCTTGACCGACTACTCATCACTTGTGGAATGTATCCATCGTCAACTGTGTCGATGGTTCTCCGATAGACTGTGCAGCGATAATACCCACTGGCGTACCAAGATCCACGATACGTCTTGTTGCAAGATCCATACCATAACATTGCTGACAGACACCACTAATAGTATGACAAGTCATTACTGATCTGACAGTGACAACATCATGATGACCATCTACGATGATCTTGAGTTTATCTTTACTGATCATATCTCATTTATGAAGAATGATATTACCATGAGTATCAAAGAGGTCATCAGCCAATACTCTACCATACAATACTTCTTCATAGTCACTACCATATGACTCAACCTCATCTTTGGAAATAATAAGGAAGTCTTGTGTACCACAATCATGATCTTTCACAATAACTTCTTGCGAAGAATCACAGAGCTTTCTCGTAAGATATCACGATTCTGCTGTTCTCAATGCAGTATCTGCTTTACCTTTTCTCGCAGTATGAGAAGAGATAAAGTATTCTATAGGACTGAGTCATTCGACGAAATTTGACTTAATAGGGAGTTCGATAATATCACCCCTTTGATTCATAACCAATCACTTCATACCTGATATCTGTGTGGAGTTATTATATGATCATCTTGATCACGCATCAATCATGACGAAAAGATCATCACGAGATTCTTTGAGTGTTTGTTTGACAAGTGTTTCGATCTGTACCTTCACATCAGACCATGCCTCGATTACCAATCTATGCTTCTCATCATCAGACAATAAACCTTTGTAATACAATGAATATATTTTATTTACTTTATCATCTCATCCTTTGAGAATAGTATCTTTTTGTTCAGGAATATGCATATCAAGAATATTGACTGACAATCACGAGGTAGTCGCAAATTTAAATCAAAGATCTTTGATAGCATCTGCAACTCTCACTGCCTCTTCCTGTCCATAATCATCAAACATCTGATTCAAAAGACGAGAAAGCTTCTTTTTATTAACAATGTCGTTGACGAAAGCAACTCATTGAGGCAATGCAAGATTAAACAAGACTCTACCAACAGTTGTCTTAATATATTGTCCATCAACAGCAAGAGAGATAGTATCTTTGAGATTGAGAGATCATGCCTCATAGGCTTCCTTTACAGTATGGAGAGAACCATAATATCCAGCAAAAACACCTGCATGAATAATATCATCCGTAAGATAATAGATACCATGGACCATGTCTTGTGAGTGGGTAATGGTCGGTTGTCCTGATGATGGAGCAAGTACGTTCTTATCAGCGGCGATAAGATCTCTGGCCTCTCTCTGTGCCTCATCAGATATAGGAAGATGAACAGCCATCTGATCCCCATCAAAGTCCGCATTAAATGAATTACACACCAATGGGTGTAGTCTAATAGTCTTACCTGGCATAAGTTTCACCTTAAAGGCTTCTATAGAAAGCCTATGGAGTGTTGGGGCACGATTGAGAAGAACATATTTTCCCTTGATAACTTCTTCGAGATATTTGAGAGCCAAAGGATCTTCTTCTTTGATAAACTTTTCTGCTTGTTTGGGAGTATAGGCAATCTTTTTTTGGATAAGTTTACCAATAACAAATGGAGAAAATATCTTCATCGCGATATACAGTGGGATACCACATTCATCAAGCCTAAGGTTTGGACCTACTGTAATAACTGATCTACCAGAATAATCCACTCTCTTACCAAGAAGATTTCTTCTGAAGATACCTTCCTTACCCGAAAGCATATCTGACAAGGATTTGGCAACTTTCGATCCCACAGGTGCTTGTTTTTCACCAACCATGAGATTATTAACAGATTCTTGGAGAAGTCTAATTTCATTTTTCTTGACGACATCAGGCATACCAACTTGAATCATCTTCTTCAGTCTAATATTTCTCATCAAGACACGTCTATAGAAGAGATTGACATCAGATGTCGCAAATCTTCAACCATCAAGCTGAACTACTGGTCTCAAATCTGGTGGAATAACAGGAAGTTTTGTAATAACCATATTCTCAGGAGATACTCCTGATGCATAGAGATTAATAAGAAGTTTTATCAATGTAAATGTTTTCTTCCTCTTCTCACTAGACTTTATCGCAGGAAAGAGTTTGAGATATTTGTGTATCTCCTGCTTGATATCAATCAATTTAAGCATTTGGTAAATCGCAGCTGGACCAGATTGAAATGTAACGAGATCATCAAATCTGTAGAAAACATTTCTATAATCACTTTCTAAAATAGTAATACCATGACGAAGGTCAGAAATAATATCTTTTATTCTTGCATACTCTTTTTCAATTTCTGATTTATTACGCTGATACGCTGTTTCTAGTTCTTGTATTGCGGTTTTTGTCGCTTTAGCAGGAAGTTGTGCCTTTTCTTGAGCTAAGATAGCATCAAGTGATTCTAGTGTAGATGCAATATCTTTATCCAATTTCGCATATATTGTGTCCTTTTGTTCATCACTTACCTGCGACGTCACGATATATTTGACAAATCAAAGTATCTTCTGAATTTCGTTACCAGACAATCACAAAAGATGATGGATACCTCAAGCCGTACCTCACTGATACCATATATGCACTACAGGCGTCGCTAGATCGATATGTCACATTCTCTCTCTCCTCACTCTCGCATTCGTGACTTCAACGCCACATCTTTCACAGACAATGCCTTTGTATCTGACGCCTTTGTACTTACCACAACTACATTCAAAGTTTTTGATAGGACCAAAGATTGCTTCACAAAATAGTCATCCATGTTTTGGTTTTCCTGTTCTATAATTGACAGTATCGGCATGATCGACAGTTCCATGAGACCATTGTTCGATTTTTTGTGATGATGCAAGTTTTACCATCAAACCATCGAATATATGTTTTTGCATATGGCTAGAGAAGAAAAAATAAAGAGATACAAAACAAAGATACAATCACTCTACTCACCGCTTGTGTATGAAGAATCTTCAAGGTCTTTGAGAATGTTTTCTATAATCTCATATTTATCCAGACCATCAACACCACCTTCTTCATCCATAAATGCTCATGTAATACCTGACAAATTGAGTGATCTAATCTTATCTATCTTATCTTTCTCATACAGATCCATATCTTCTCTCGAAAGAGGCGATACATCTTGGCAAAGTCACTTAAGGATATAGGTAAGATAATTAAACGACTCTGGCAATCATTGTACTTTTGGATGTTGATTTTTAATAATCGATTCGTATGCTTTATTTCTTCCGATCACATCATCAGACTTGATAGTAAGCATCTCCTGAAGTGTATAGACTGCTGAATACGCTTCCAGTGCCCATACTTCCATCTCTCCAAATCTCTGTCATCCATCTCTCGCTTTACCTCACAATGGTTGTTGTGTAATCAAAGCATATGGTCATACAGCTCTCGCATGGATCTTGTCCTCTACCATGTGGTTGAGCTTCATCATGTGCATGTATCAGACAGTTATCTTGTTGGGATATTTTTGACCCGTCTTACCATCAAATAACTCAAGCCTCAAATCATCTGGCAATCCAGCAGCGATAGCGAGATCTTGTATTTCTTTCTGACCAAAGTGAGCAAAAGTAGGAACGGCGAATTTCACACCAAGCGTCTTTGCAATGAGTCATAGTTGTGTTTCAAATACTTGTCCCATATTCATACGAGAGATAACTCCCATCGGATTGAGAATAATATCAATAGCATAACCATCTGCTGTATATGGCATATCTTCTTCTGGTACAACAATCGATATAATACCTTTATTACCATGTTTGGCAGCAAGTTTATCTCCGACTTCGATCTTTCTACGCTGAGCGACGAAGACTTTTACTTTCTGTTTGACACCAGCGAGAAGATTATCTCACTTTTTGGCATCCAACACCACCACATCGATCACCTTTCACTCTGATCATGATGGCATATAGAGAGATGTATCTTTGAGACTTTTTGATTTATCACCGAAGATAGCTTGGATAAGCTTCTCTTCAGGAGTGAGTTCTCACTCGCTTTTTGGGGTAATCTTACCAACCAATATATCTCCTCATTTGACTACTGACCCAATCCTTACGATACCATCTTCATCGAGATTTTTCAACTTTCACATTGAGATACCAGGAATATCATTGGTTGTCTCCTCAGGACCAAGCTTCGTTTCTGAAACTTCTATCTCATATTCTTCGATATGAATAGACGTCAACATATCATCTTTGACAAGTTTATTGGAGATAATAATCGCATCCTCAAAGTTGTATCACTCCCAAGGCATGAAAGCGACTCTCAAATTCTTACCCACTGCGATTTCACCATTTTGCACTGCAGATCATTCTGCAATAATATCTCATTCGACAACTTTCTGTCAGAGAGAGACTCTTGGATATTGATGGATAACAGTTTTTTGATTAGATTTTTTAAATATTTCAAGCTCATATTCTTTGATGCCTGATTTACCATATTTTATCTTTATTCTCTTACCATCGACATAAATCACTTCTCCTGTTCATTCAGCGGTGAGAAGCTGGGGGGTATTCTCGACAATATCTGCTTCCAATCATGTACCAACAAGAGGACTTTCTGACCTCAATAATGGTATACCTTGACGGTGTTGGTTGGTAGCAATCATGGCACGTACCGCATCATTATGATTAACGAAAGGGATAAGTGATGTATTGGCAGAGAATATCTGCGATGGGTTAACATCGATATGAGTGACATCATTGACGTGAAACAACTCCATCTGATTAAAGTGTCTTGCTGGAACACGTTTACTTGTGATATTATTATAATTATCAATAGGAGTAGTAACATCAGCAATAACGACCCCTTCATCCATCTCTGGAGAAATATAATCTATCTCACCAGTAAAATATGGATAGACCTTGATAGTAGAGCCGATCTTCTTATAATTTTTGATCAAAGCATCAGCTATCTTAGCATCGATATAATGTCATTCAGCCACAATAAGGGTCTTTGTCTCTTTTCATTTAGCATCAAGAGCAAAAATATCATTCTTCGCTATCTTATTGAGCAGAAGTGATGCATCGAGAGCAACCTCTTGATACAGTTTCAATGCAGGAGTTTCAACAAATCACTCATCATTAACTCTACTATAGAGTGCTTGATAGAGTACAAGACCGATGTTTTGTCACTCAGGCGTCTCGATAGGACAGATACGACCATAGTGCGATGGGTGGAGATCACGCACATCAAACTTCGCAGTTTCTTTCTTTAGTCCTCATGGGCCGAGAGCCGTAAGTCTCCTCTTATGTTCAATCTCCGCAAGCGGATTAATTTGATCCAAGAACTGCGACAACTGTGATGTAGCAAAGAAACTCTTGATAGCATTATCAACAATCTTAAAGTTTACCAAATCAGTTAATTTTATTTGCTCCTCAGGATTTAAGACAGATAACTTACCTTTGACTGATTTGACAAACTTTCTCATAACAGGCTGAAGATGTGCATAGAGTATCTCTCCTGCTGTACGAATACGCTTATTAGAAAGATGATCAGCATCATCCATATAAAATCCTCTCTTCTCATTCGCCACATTGAAGAGATAGTGAAGCGATGCAACGAGATCCTCGAGATCGAAGACATTCGTTGTCTCACCATCCAAACCCTTAGCAAGATGGAGTTTTGCATTGATCTTGCGTCTCGCTATCCTTCCGAGATGTATCCTCTCAGGTGTCAGAAACTGTGCTTTGATATAGTCAAGTGCGTTTTGCACATCGACAAGTTCGCCAGGTCTGAGTTTACCGTAGATATATTCTGCTGCACTGAGTGCGTCAGATGATGGATCTTTTTTGAGTGTGAGTGAGAGATAGTCCGTATCATCGTCATCGAAAGTATCTGCAAATGCCTTCCTGATGGCATCATCGCTTTCGAGACCGAATGCTCTGAGCAAACTAGTAATAGAAAACTTTCTCGATTTATTCATCCTAGCCATCACATTACCTGACTTCTCGACAAATATCTCTAGCCATGGTCATCTCTCGGGAATAAGTTTACATGAATATTTAAGGTCTTTCTTGGAAAAAAATACTCCATATGATCTGACAATCTGCGATATGACAATCCTCTCGACACCATTGATAATATAGGATGCGTTGGGAGTCATCAATGGCATGATACCAATATTTGCACGCTTAGAAAAGAGTACTTTCTGTGTGACAGAGTCAAGCAATCTAATTCTACCTGAGATAATACCACCATAAGTCATCTCTTTCTTTTTGCATGTATCTATATCATTCATAGGCTCAGATACCTTGACATCATCTATGGTGATAATGTGCTTTTCACCAGCAATATCTTGAATAGGATTGATCTCATCAAAAAGCCTATTGATATAAATATCGATAAATTCCTGGAATCATTTCTTCTGCAACATCAAAAGATCAGGGATATTGGCAAATTTTCTTTGTTGTGAGAGAAATATTCTTCAAAAACGATTTTTCTGACCCAAGGCAGTAATATCAAGCCTTGGGAGCGATGATACATTCTTTGTTATTTTAGTCTCTATCTTTTTCTGCGGGCTGACGGTTTTTTTTGCTGGAGATTTCTTCGCCACTTGAGAAGAAGCAGATGAAGAGGCTTTCTTCATATTTTTTGCAGAAGACGATGAAGAAGCTTTTTTTGATCCAGCAGGAATTGTACGAGCCATAGAGGATAATATCATAGAATAAAATAACGGAAAAAGGGCCAAAAAGGCCTAGATGTATATTAAAGGGATCATACACTAATGATCACAGGAGAAATGATCATATCGCAAGAGCAGAATAGCATAAAGTGGTGGATTTTTATACGAAACAACAATGAAATACTATCATTGCAGAGCTTTCTTCTGTGGTCTCTGAGGAGTGAGGGTATGTCTTCATTTCAATCTTCTTCTACTCAAGACTCTTCTTCCATTTTTTGTAGCCATTTTTGCTCTTCGACCATGCTTACGCAGTCTTTTACCACTCGTTCGTTGGTATTTTCTTACTCTTCTCAATTTGCTTGCCATAATACATGAGAGGGGATATAAAAAGTATATATTCGAAAGTACTCATACAAAAAATTACTTAGTATAGGGTAAGAGACCTATCTCTCTCGCTCTTATGATAGCTTTTCTCATTTTCTTTTGAATGCTGACAGGATGATTACTATATTTCCTGGGCTTGATATCGTCAAACCTTGTCGTATACATTCTCAATAAAGGTAGAGCTTTCCAGCTTATCAACGAAGCAAATCTTTCGTGATTAAGAAGATTGTTTTTTTTCTTTAGCATGGGAGGAAAACAAAAAGTTAAAATATTATTTTTTCTTCTCTTCTACAACAGGCATAGTAGTCTCTAGCATCTTTTGTACCTCTGCGAAAGTCATAAACTTTTCATTTGTGGCCATAGTGTAGAAGAAATGTCTCAAGAGTCATTTCACAAAAGCAAACTCTTGACTATACTTCTTGATAGAAGATGGATCGACATGGATATAATACGAAACAATATTGATATGTGTGATATCTTTCTTGCCACCAAGATGATATGCGGCAGGGACAACACCAGCATCATCTTTCTGTTTGATACTATCTGCTCATCATATAATAGATTCAACAGCATCGAGAACTTCTTTTTTTGCATCTGCGGAGAGAGAGGCATGAAGTACAAGTACAAGTTCATAAGGCTTCATAGACGAAGAAAAAAAGAGTAAAGAGAAATTATGAAAACAAAAGCGATACTATAGACAACTAGACTGACACTCTAACCATAGAAAGAATAGACATCCCGGTCGGAAGCGTCTCTTTTACTTTCTTGCTCTGATCTTTGATAGATGCTTGCTCGAGAAGTACATCATCTTGCAATGCCTTACTAATCTTGCCATCAACTATCTTAGCAATAATGTCGGCAGGTTTACCACTTGTCGCCATCTCTGCTTCAAATTCTGCACGCAATGTAGCAGTACGATCTGCTGGGACAGTATCCATAGATATATAATAAGGATTCATAGCAGCAACCTGTAATGCAGCATCCTTTGCTGCTTGCTGAGCATTATCACCGAGCACACCATCATAGAAGACAGCAGAAGCGATAGTATTACCCATATGATTGTATGCATAGACATTACCAGATTTCTTGATGACATAGCCTATCTTCATATTTTCACCAATAGTGACAGCATGATCCTGTAGATGTGTCGTGAGCGTAGCCATGAGTGATTCAGGGATAGCATCAGGATCGATATCACCCGCATATGCAGCAATATCAGTCAAAAGAAGATCAACAAGCGTCGAGAATGCATCATTCTTGGCAACAAAATCAGTCTCACATAGGAGTTTTACCCCAACAAGACCAGCATCAGTCACAGAAAATTTCACTATTCATGCATTCGTTTCTCTGTCAGACTTCTTATCTGCCTTGATCGCTCCATTTTTTCTTAGTATCTCTTGTGCAGCGACAAGATCACCATTGGATTCCACCAAGGCATCTTTACAATCACCAAGAGGTGCAAGAGTAATATCTCTCAATTTTTTGATAAGATCGATAGATACAGACATAGGACTAATGCAATGATAAACTAAAAGAATATATTATAATAACGAAGACGTATCTGACGAAGATGATGGATCTATCTGAATATCGAAGAGATTAAGAATCCATGACCCTATACCTCCGAGAAAGCGATATACGGGGAATGTCATACCATATATTCATTGCCAGGATTGCATCATCGCCACGACTCGCAGTGCGAGACAGACTAATAAATACACCACATACAACCATCCGATGATCGGCATCAGTAAGGCAATAATAGCAAGCAACAACGACAAGAACATACACGACCACCATCCTATCATCAACTCTGCATAATATCTCTCATAGACCGATAAAGGCTTATGCATAACGAAAATCATCAATAAGCCAAGAAAAACGAAGTAGGTAACAACTCTCTTTCTCTCAACAGTAGAAGGGATATATAGTTGCGATTCCATAATCATGAGATCATTACGCATAAATCATTACACACCTTTCCAATGAAATAATAGCCTATTGTGAGA
>CAZBFX010000001.1:0-1706 GCA_964491325.1 uncultured Candidatus Peribacteria bacterium | reverse complement strand
AACTCATCAAGCACATAGAGAGGAGCTTTTTGATTGTGGAGATTCATGATGACCGTATTGGTACCAGCGACCCATTGTGGGAAATCAGTCGATGCAAGGACAACACTTGGCGTCTTTGTTATTCTGACCTCTTCCATGAGATCCGCTACCATACCACCATCCACTACCACGACCAGATCAGGCTTCTTCGTGAGATCTTTCACTCATTCATAGATCTTTTCTATCTTTGCAAGTTGTCTTTTCATCATAGACTGTTCCTTCTTTGTCAATCTCACAAAGTTCTCACTTGCGATAAACTTTCTCTTCTCATTCATTTGTTGAATAGTAGCGAAAAGCGTCTCGAAATTCGTCAAGAAACCTGACGGCAACTTGTGTGTCAAATAATGAAACTTATGTTTCTCAGCCAATGCTGCGATATGATCAGCAAGTCATGACTTGAGAGAGATAACAACAATATCTTTGCGAGCATTCTTTGCTTCTTGCACAGCTAAGTATGCATCTTGCAGAGCTTTGAGTTGTACTTCTGGATCGAGTAAGACTACGCCCTGATTGATAGACTTCCAAAACATCTTTGTCTTAGGACTACAGGCGTTTTTTACTCAACCAATACATACATAGTTATCAATGATACCTTGAGTAGTAAACGTCATTGATGGAGAAAAGAAATAAAACGAGACTTATTTGAGTGTAACAACTGCACCAGCTTCTTCAAGTTTGACCTTGAATGTTTCTGCTTCGTCATTCTTGACACCAGCCTTGACCATAGTAGGAGCTTTTTCGACGAGTTCTTTCGCTTCAGGAAGAGAAACACCGAGAAGTTCTTTCACTACTTTGATGACAGCGATCTTTTGTTGACCGACATCAGTCAATTCCACATCAAAAGCATCTTTTGCAGCAGCAGGACCTTCATCACCACCAGCAGCAGCTCCACCAGCGACAACCATAGAAGCAGCAGTGACACCAAATTCTTCTTCGAGAGATTTTACAAGAGCAGATAACTCAACCGCAGAAAGTTCTTTCACGAGGTCAAATACCTTCTTAGCATTAGCAGACAAATCCATGTTATAAGAGAAATATAATAAATAAAAGAATTAGTAATAAGTTAAGAGTTTAAAATGCAGAGTTAAGAATACTTTTAATTGTGAATTCTTAATTCTGAATTTTCTTTGCAATCTGATCGAGCACTGCAGCAGTAGCTTGAACAGGATATTTGAGTAAGTAGAGGAATTTACCGATAAGTTCTTCTTTGGATGGGATATTTGCTAGCGTACTGACATAGTCAGCATCTTTTCGCTGCTTGCCATACCATCATCCGAGGAAGGAAAACGCATAATTTGATCACTGTTTTTTGAATGCTTTATTGAGCTTCACAACAGCCTTGAGAGGAGAGAAATCTTCATCATCCATAGTGACTGCCAATAATGACCCTTTCAATACTCCAAGATCGACTTCATCGAAACCGTGCTTGACTGCAGTCTGAAGCATAAGTCTTTTCTTGACAATGCCTGCTGTACCTTGAGTCTGAGCAAGTTCTTTCTTGAATGCGACGACACTCTTCACAGGGAGTCATTGTTGTTCGACGAGAACGATAGCCTTGCCCGTAGCAAGCGTCTGAGCGTATTGATCGATAAGTGTTGCCTTTTGTTGTTTGGTAAGTGCCATCAGAGATAGATCCACGCAAATAATAAAAAAGTGACCCAAAGACA